>JAABRJ010000297.1 GCA_011390985.1 Desulfobacteraceae bacterium | reverse complement strand
GCGGCCCGGATGACCAGCACCTTCAGGGTTTCGTCGGCGGCCGCGCGCTCCAGGGCGTCGCAAATCTCGGCGATCATCCGCCGGGAAAGGGCGTTTACCCGAGAGGGCTGGTTGAGGGTCAGGATCCCCACGGCCCCCTCGCTGGTGTACAGAATCTCCTCGTAGTTCATTGGCTTCCCCCCGTGCCGGCGGCGCAAACGACCCTGCAGTCGGTTGACGCCCCCGGGTTTGGTTCACACTATAGGATATTATCCGCTGGCCTGCAACGGGCATGCGGCAGGCCGATTGAAGGCACCCCGTCTGTTTCACGAGCGCTTGGTGGCAGCCGCCGGAAAAGGAGGTCATTATGAAAATGTACATTGGCGCGGAGTGGATCACGGCCGCCGACACGATCGCGGTCCATAATCCTTTTGACGGCAGCCTGGTCGACACGGTCCCCAGCGCCGGCGCGGCCGAGGTGGAGGCCGCGCTGGCCAGCGCCGCCCGCGGGGCCGGGGTCATGGCGGCCCTGACGGCCCGAGAGCGCGCCCGGATCCTGCATAAAACCGCCGAGCTGCTGGCCGCCCGCAAGGAGGACTTCGCCCGCCTGATCACCCGTGAAAGCGGCAAGGTCATCGGCGAGGCGCGGGTGGAGGTCGAGCGCGCCACCGAAACCCTCACCCTCTCGGCCGAAGAGGCCGGGCGCATCAGCGGGGAAACCCTGCCCCTGGACGCCGCGCCCGGCGGAGAGCGGAAATTCGGTTTCACCCTGCGGGTCCCCTGCGGCGTGGTGGTCGCCATCACGCCCTTCAACTTTCCCCTCAACCTGCTGTGCCACAAGGTCGGCCCGGCCCTGGCGGCCGGCAATGCCGTGATTGCCAAGCCCCCCTCGGACACCCCCCTGACCGCCCTGAAATTCACCGGACTGCTGCTGGAAGCCGGCCTGCCCCCCGAAGGCATTCAGTGCATCACCGGCTCCGGTGCCGCTGTGGGGGCCAAACTGTGTGCCGATGCGCGGGTGCGCAAGATCAGCTTTACCGGCAGCCGCGATGTGGGCGAGCAGATCTGCCGAGTGGCCGGCATCAAAAAAGTCACCTTGGAGCTGGGCGCCAACTCGCCGCTGATCATCATGCCGGACGCCGACCTGGACCTCGTGGCGCGCGCCACCGCCGTTTCGGGCTACGCCAATGCCGGGCAGGTGTGCATCTCCACCCAGCGGGTGCTGGTCAACAACCGAATTTACAGCGACCTGCTGGACGCCCTCAAACCCCGGGTGGAGGCCATCACGGTGGGCGACCCGCTGGCGGAAAGCACCCAGATGGGTCCCATGATCCGGGAGGAGGACGCCATCCGGGTGGAGCGCTGGATCCACGAAGCCGTGGACGGAGGCGCACGCCTGATTAGCGGCGGCACCCGCGCGGGCAACCTGGTGGCCCCGTCGCTGGTGACGGAGGTGGCCCCCGGCATGCGGCTGTCGTGCGAAGAACTCTTCGGACCGGCCGTGGCCCTGACCCGTTTCGACACCCTCGAAGAGGCCATCGCGCTCGCCAACGATTCCCGCTACGGCCTCAGCGCCGGGATTTTTACGCGCAACCTGGACTGGGCCATGAAGTTCGTGCGCCAGGTGCAGTGCGGCAACCTGATGGTCAACTGGGGCACCCAGTGGCGCGCCGACCTGATGCCCTACGGCGGCCTCAAGGGGAGCGGCACCGGCAAGGAAGGCCCGCGCTACGCCGTCGAGGAGATGACCGAAACCAAAATGGTGGTCATGCACCTGTGAGGCGGCCCTGCAAGCTCAGGCGGCCGGCGCCAGAATCTCCGCCGCGACCTTCGCCAGCTGGGTTTTCAGAAAAAACCAATTGCCCGTGGCATCCACCACCCCGAAAAGATAAAGGCCGGTTTCTGCGCTGGCCGCAACACCCGCAATCAGCACGGTCGCGCCCGCGGTGTGAACGCTGAGGGCGCGGCAGTCCTGCAAGCCCGTCCGGCCGGCAGCAGCGCGCGCAGGCCTGAAGATTTGCTGCAGGATCGCCGCCAGATAGGGCAGGGGCGGAGCTGCGGCGCTTTCAGCCGCGTCGGCCGCCAGGATTTGGCCCTCGTTCGAGACAACCCCGACCACCTGATAGCCCTTGACCCCTCTGAAAAGCGGCAGGTGCCCTGCGAGAGCTTCCCGCAGACGCGTTTTTTCGGCCGCGGGATAGCGGCGCACGGGCGGCGGCGGTGGGGGAGGATCGGCGGCCCGCGCAGGAGCGGGCGGCAGCGGGCCCTGAACCTGACGAATCAGGCTCTCCAGGCTCTGCGGCAGGCGCCGCCCGGCACGCCGCGCCGGGAAACTACCGAAGCGGATGCGGACCGCGTCCCAGGCCAGCATCGCCAGCGCCGCAGCCTGGCCCCGCAGCAGGCCGCAGTGAGCCTCAGCGAGTTCACCGTCTTCAAAGTAAAGATAGCCCTTGGCGCCATCGCCGCCGGTCACCTCCAGACGGCAGGTCTTGCGGGCCTCGGCCACCAGGGGCAGCAGCGGGCAAAGCGACATGCCGGCCGCCTCGCCTCGCCGGGTCAAGCCTTCACGCACCACCGCAGCCAACTGGAAGGATTCAAAGGGCGTGGTGAGGCAGTAAAGCCCCTCCTGCCACCGGGAGGCCCCAGGCAGCGTGCGCTCGGTCAGCACCACACAGGGGGTGCCGGGGCGGTTGAGGGTCAGAAAGGCGATCAGATCGAGCCCGTCGCCTTGGGCAAATTTCAGTTCGGTGACCAGCAGGTCCACCGCTTCGCCCGCCAGCCGCTCCAGGCCCGCCTCCCGGTCCTGCGCCGGGATCACCCGCACAGCCGTCAGCGCCTCAAGGCTCATCTGAAGGCTGTGACGGATTTCCGCGTCTCCCAGGACGATCAGGACCGTATCCATAAACACCTGTTGCATGCGGGTTGGCCGGCGCAGGCGGACCAAAATCGACACCGCCCGGGAAGGCGCCGGGCCGCGATCCGGGATGCCGCGACATGCGGGCGCCTGCAAGATCACCCTTAACACAAATAGGTGGTGACCTCAATCGACGGCAAAAGGTTTCAGGACCGTACCCGAACGCGCCCTGAGGTCTTTTGGCGGCTGGGTAACAACTCACGCGGCGGCAGCTTGGGCCCCTGCATCGCGGGGTCGCTTCCAGCAGCCCAATGCTGTCGGTCATCGCGTTGTCTTCGTCGGGGGCACGTAAAACCAGCGGTAGGCTGCGCCGGGGAGCGGTGGCGACAAACAGCGACGATTTTGACAGCGGCCGCCTTTGGCCCTATAGTCGCTTCCCGGGCCGTTGAGGCATCGATTTGTGCTACCGAACCGGAAGGCCGAAGGGAGTCGCCTGTGAACGCCATCGTCAACCGCATCACCCCGGTTCACCGCGGCCGGGTGTTTCAGCTGGTCACCGAAAATATCACCCTGCCAAACGGGGTCAACATGGATATCGATGTCATCCGCCACCCCGGAGCCGCGGCCATCGTGCCCATGCTGGACGGGAAAATCGTCCTGCTGCTGCGCCAGTACCGACATGCCGTGGGTGGCTGGATCTGGGAAATACCGGCCGGAACCCTGGGCCCGCAGG
>JAABRJ010000296.1 GCA_011390985.1 Desulfobacteraceae bacterium | reverse complement strand
GCACGCTGCCCCGGAATTGGGCCAGTTTGCGATCCTGGAATCGGCCGAGGGTGATATGCAGCGGTTCGCCGCGGCGATGGGCAAGTCGCAGCCAGTTGGCGATTTCGGCCTGCAATGCCTCCTCGCTCACCCCTTTGGCGGTGCCGGTGGCGGCCACGGGGTGGTCCACCCGCCCGGAATTGATGAAGGTCCATTGGCTGTCGTGGTTGGCAATGACGCCGGTATGCCCGCGCGTCGGGGTGGAAAAGGAGAGGATCTGGCCGGCAGCCAGGTGGGGTGCCATGGCGGCATAGACCTTCCCGGCGGTTTCGGCGGGCGGCTCAATGGCATTCAGCGAGATCGTGTACACCGTTTCCCCCGAAGCCCGGATGAGCCCCTCGCCGTTCAGAAAGGCGTTGGCCGGCCGCCCGCCGGCCAGCGCCATTTCCAGCAATCTGGATTTCAGACCACCGCTGCCGTGATACCGGACCCCGATTTTTTCCAGCCCCTGAACCACGAGGTCGTAGCAGTTCATCTCCGCATACGGCCGACCGATATAGGGCCGCACCGCCTGGACCAGCTCGGAGGAAAAGGGGGCCTCCGGGAGGGGCAGGGCCGCTGCCGTGGGCGGGCTTGTCGGGGCGCGGAGCGTTTTCGGGACCGCTGCGGTCCGGTCGCAAGCGGCGGGGCCTTCTCCCGGCCCCCAGGCGATCTCGCCGGTGCCCGGGTTCAGCCAGATGGGGGTGCCGCTTTGCAGACGCTCGAAGCGCTTGCCCTGGTTGGTCTCGGAATGGATGATGCGCCAGCAGTCGCTGCCGTAGCGGGGGTGGCGGATCAGGAGGTGGGAAACAGTCGGGCGTCGGGCGCTGATGGTTCCCAGGGGCACCCATTCGGACCGTCGGGCCGTCGCGGTAGCGCCGTCTTCCAGCCGCTCTGCGAGGAGACGCGAAAATTGGGCTGGATCTTCTGGGGCGCTCGCCGCCGGGGCCGCAGGTGCGGGGCTGCCGGGCGGCATCGACTCGATATGCATGTTTTTGATGCCCTTGAAGGCTGTGGTCCTGCGGGAGCCCCGCCGATCGGGGCGCTGAGATGAAACGTTCAAAGCAAAAAAGATGCCGATCTGGATATTCGAGTGTCCCGGTCGCTGCCGTCCGGCGCGGCCTTTGACGCCGGTTGAGGGTCCTTGACAGGTGCGTGTGCCGGCTTGCAACCTCGCCCGGCAGCGGTCGGCGTCAAAACGGCCGGGGTCGGCTGTCAAAACCCTTACGCCGCTGCCGCCGCCACCGTCAAGCGGTCTGAAAAACAGCCGTCGGCAATATCCAGCCGCGCTGCTTTACTGGTGGCGATCAGTGCTTATGGTACGAATAACCTAATCCACCCGCTGAAGATACGGAGGTCACTATGATGTATTCCAAGACGGTCATGGACCATTTCAGAAACCCGCGAAATGTCGGCGTGATCGAAGATGCGGACGGCATCGGCGAGGTCGGTAATCCCCTCTGCGGGGACATGATGACCATCTATCTCAAAATCGAAGATGAGCAAATTGCCGACATCAAATTTCAAACCTTTGGCTGTGGTTCAGCCATCGCGGTTTCCAGCATGCTGACCGAGATCGCCAAAGGCAAATCCTTGGACGAAGCCAAGAAGATTACCAATAAGGATGTCGCTAAGGCCCTGGAAGGGCTCCCCAAGAACAAGCTGCACTGCTCCAACCTGGGGGCCGACGCCCTGCAGGCGGCCATTCGGGATTTCGAAGACCGCAAGGCCGGGCGCAAACGGGAAGAACCGATTCCCCGCGAAAAACACGCAAACGATCACAAGCAGGGGAAAAACTGCTACTGCCCTTATTGCGACATCGAAATCCAGGAGGGGGTGACCTTTTGCGAGGCATGCCAGCACAGCCTGGAGGAGGAGCACTGACCGGTCGTCCGGCTCCCGGGAGCGCGTGGAACCGGGCGCGGCAGGCGTGTCCGAGGAGGCAAGTCCAGGGTTTTGTTGATCGCTATCGATAGCGAGGAGGGGTATTGCGATGAAAGTCATTAACTTTGACCATATCTCGTCGAACCAGATTCTGCCGGAAGTCCAGGAGGCCATGATCGCGGCCATTCGCGAGGGCTATCATAACCCCTCGAGCCAGCACACGGCCGGTGAAAAGGCGCTCGAAGCGCTGGAGCAGGCGCGGACCGCGGTCGCCGCTTTGATCAACGCCGGTGAATCCAAGGAAGTGATTTTTGCCTCCGGCGGCACGGAGTCGGTCAACCACGCCATCAAGGGGGTGGCCCAGGCCAACGCGGACAAGGGCAACCATATAATCATCTCCAACATCGAGCACAACGCGGTCATTCGCAGTGTGAAGAGGCTAAAATCACAGGGATTTAACGTGACCTCGGTTTCGGTCGACGAATCCGGGCGTGTCAATCCGGACGATATCGCCAAGGCCATCACCGATAAGACCATCCTGGTGTCGATCATGCACAGCAACAACGAGACCGGCACCCTTCAGCCCATTGCAGAAATCGCGCGGGTCGTGAAATCCCGCAACGTCATCTTTCACACCGATGCCGTCGACTCGGTGGGCATGCTGCCGATCGACGTCCAGGCGCTGGGGGTGGATCTGCTGAGTTTCGCCGCCAACGGCTTTTACGGCCCCACAGGCGTCGGCGGGCTGTATATCCGGCGCGGGACGCGCGTCTGGCCGCTGCTGGAGGGTGGGGTTCAAGAGCACAACAAGCGGGCGGGTACCGAGAACCTGATCGGCATCATCGGAACCGGGGTCGCCGCGCAAGCCGCGCGGCGCGACATGCAAAAACGGATCCAGTACCTGAGCGGCCTGCGCAACAAACTGGTGGCCGATTTGCCCGGCTACATCGACGACTACATCATCAACACCAATCTGGAGCACTGCCTGCCCCACCTGCTGTCGGTGTCCGTCAAGTACATCGAGGGCGAGAGCGTCGTGCTGATGCTGGATGATGAGAATTTCGCGGTGTCGACACGCTCGGCGTGCGCCACCGGCTCGCTGCGGGCGTCCCACGTATTGCTGTCGATAGGGCTCAGCCATGCCGATGCCCAGGGGACGCTGGTGATCGCATTTGGGGTCGAAAATAGCGAGGCGGAGGTGGACCGTTTTCTGGTGGCCCTCAAAAGGGTCGTCACATCGCTGCGCAACATTTCCCCCCTTTATCAGAGGGGCAATCTGGCCGCTTCGGCCTGAACCCCAGCGGGTAGACCTGAAAAAGGCCGGGCAGGCGGCTCCCCAATCGGAGCCGCCCGCCCGGCCTTTGGATTTGGGCGCGGCGTTATAGACCCGACTTCTGTTTTCACTGCAGATTCCCGCCGAAGGTGGGGCGGACTTTTGGCACCATCGTCACTCGACATGGTCTATGGCAAATGATGTTTGATGAGTTTGTGAACGGTCTGGCCGCACCACTGGCCTTTGCCGGAAAAAGTCGGAATGCCGTTTTCCCTCAGGTGTGCGGCGATGGCCGAAAAACTCAGGCCGTTCTCCCGCAGGGCCCGGATGGTGGCAAAGACGGTTTCACGGTCATGCCCCGGCGCAGAAGCCAGCCGGGGGCCGTGGGACAAAAGGGC
>JAABRJ010000295.1 GCA_011390985.1 Desulfobacteraceae bacterium | reverse complement strand
CCTGGAGCTGGTACTGGAAGCCGCTGACATTGCCCATGCCGGGGATCGAGGGCAGCGAGAAGACGAAGGCGCGGGCCTCGGGGTAGCCGGCGAACTCCCGGCGCAGGCGCTGCATGATGGCGTTCACCTGGGTTTCCCTGGACGTCCGCAGGTCCCAGGGCTCCAGGGTCATCACCAGGGTGCAGGCATCCGAGCTGAAGGAGCTGGTCATGAGGCTGAAGCCGCCCCAGCCGAGAACCGTCTGGATGCCCGGAATTTCGGCGGCAAATTGCTCCGCGCGGGTCAACACCGCGTCGCTGCGCTCCAGGGATGCCCCCGGCGGCAGGTTGAAGGTGGCGAAAACGACCCCCTGGTCGTCCTCCGGTACCAACCCCCCGGGCAGGGTCCGCAAGAGGCCGCCGGCGCCCACATACACCGCCACCAGAAGGACCAGGGGCACCACCAGGCGGCGCATGCAGAACTTGACGCCCGTGAGATAGCCGGCCGTGAGGCCGTCGAAAAAGCGGTTGAACCCGCGGTTGAAGACGGTCAAAAGCCCCCGCGCGTCCTTCTTCTTGGGGCGCAGGATCTTGACGCACAATGCCGGGGTGAGGGTCAGGGTCACCAGGATCGAGAGCAGGGCGGCAAAGCAGAGGGTGAAGGCGAACTGACGGTAGAGCTGGCCGATGATGCCCCCCAGAAAAACGATCGGCACGTAGACCGCGAGCAGCGCGCAGGCCACCCCGATGATGGGCCGGGTGACCTCGTCCATGGCCTTCTCGGTGGCCACCAGCGGACTCAAGCCCTCCGCCATGTGGGCCTTGACGGCCTCCACCACCACGATGGCGTCGTCCATCACCGAGCCGATCGCCAGGACCAGCCCGAACAGGGAAAGGGTGTTGATGGAGAACCCCAGGGCCGCGAAGATGGCGAACGTGCCCACCATCGGCACCGGCACCACCAGGCAGGGAATCAAGGTGGCCCGGATGTTTCCCAGGAAAATGAAGACCACCAGGATGACCAGGCCCAGCGCTTTAAATAAGGTGAAGACCACTTCGGTGAGCGCGGCCCGGACGAACAGGGTGTTGTCGTAGGAGACCTCGTATTCCAGATCCGGCGGAAAACTTTGCTTGGCCTCCTCCATGAAGTCGCGGATCTTGTCGGCCACGTCCAGGGCGTTGGCCCCGGGGAGCTGGTAGACCACCAGGGTGGTGGCCGGCTTGCCGGCGCGGCGCGAAAACGAGGTGTACATCCGGGCGCCCAGCTCGCTTTGGGCCACGTCCCGGATGCGCAGGATCGAGCCGTCCGGCTGGGTGCGGATGATGATGTTGTCGAATTCCTCCTCGTCCGCCAGGCGTCCCCGGACGTCCACGGTTTCCTGGAAGACCACCCCGGCCTGGGCCGGCGGCTGGCCCACCTGGCCGGCGGGCGCCTGGACGTTCTGGTCCCGCACCGCCTGGACGACATCGGTGGCCGTAAGCCCCAGACCGGCCAGGCGGTCGGGCCGGACCCAGAGGCGCATGGCATACTGCCGCTCCCCCACGATGGCGATGTTGCCCACGCCGTAGATGCGGCTGATGTGGTCGTAGAGGTTCATGGAGGCGTAGTTGCTGAGAAACAGATTGTCGTAGGTCCCGCCCGGCGAATACAGCGACAGCACCACCAGCATGTCCGGCGAGGCTTTCTGGACCGTGATGCCGAAGTTGATGACCTCCGGCGGCAGGTCGCGTTCGGCCCGGCTGACCCGGTTCTGCACGTCCACCTGGGCGATATCGATGTCGGTGCCCACGGCGAAGGTGCAGGTCAGGGAGTAGCGGCCGTCGCTGGTGCTGCTGGAGGACATGTAGAGCATGTTCTCGGCGCCGTTGACCTCCTGCTCGATGGGGATGGCGACGTTTTCCTCCACCACCCGGGCGCTGGCCCCGAAAAAGAAGGTCTCCACGGTGACCGTGGGCGGGCTGATGGGCGGGAACTGCGCCACCGGCAGCGCGAAAATCGCCAGCACCCCGGCGATGGTGATCACCAGGGAAATGACCATGGCGAAGATGGGATGGTGTATAAAAAATTTGACCATGACCCTATCCCTCGATCTTTTCTGGGCTGGACTGCTGCGTGGGGGTCACCTTGCGGCCCGGAACGGCCCGCTGCAGGCCTTCCACCACCACCCGTTCGCCGGGTTCGAGCCCCTCCCTGACAATGAAGAAATCCCGGTAGCGTCCCCCCAGGGTGACGCTGCGCAGCGCCACCTCATCGTCTTTGCCCACCACCAGCACTGTCTGCACGCCCTGCATGACCTGCACGGCCCGCTGGGGCAGCAGCAGGGCGTCGGGCTTCTCCTCCAGCACGACTCGCACGCGGCCGAACAGCCCGGGCCGGAGCAGCCCGTCGGGGTTGGGGAAGCTGACATACACGTTCAGGGTGCCGGTGGTCGGGCTCAATGCGCGGTCCACAAAGCTGAGGCTGCCCCGGTGGGGATAGACGGAATTGTCGGCCAGGATCAGTTCGAAGGGCGCCGCGTTCTTGGCCGGGACAAACGGGCTGCCTTCGCCGGGCAGCTGGGTGCGGTGCAGATAGTCGACCTCGCTGATGCTGAAGACGACCCGCATGGGGTCCCAGGAGGAGAGGGTCGTCAGCAGGGTCTGGTCGCGGGCGACCAGGTTGCCCTCGGTCACCGCCTGCTTGCCGATGATTCCGCCGATGGGGGAGTGGATTTCGCTGTATTTCAGGTTCAGCTCGGCATCGGCGATGGCCGCCTTGGCCCTTTCGATCGACGCCTGGCTGAACTGGACCGCCGATTCGGCGTTGTCGAGATCCATCTGCGGGGCGGCGTCTTCGGCCACCAGCGGTTTCAGGCGCGCCACATCCATCTGGGCCTTGTTCAGGTCGGCCTGGGCCTGGGCGAGACCGCCCCGGGCGGCCTGCAGGGCCACCTGGTAGGGCCGCTGGTCGATCACAAACAGGAGCTGTCCGGCCTTGACCCGGCTGCCCTCCTCGAAGAGCACCTTCTCCAGGAAGCCCGCCACCCGGGAGCGGATCTCCACGGTTTCGCGGGCCTCGCTGCGGGCCACATATTCCCCGTAAATCGGGACGGTTTGCGCGGATAGGGCTGCCACCACGACGGCCGGCGGGGGGGCGGCCGGCGGGGCTCCCGCTTGGTCCGGGGAGCCGCAAGCCGCAACCAGCAGCAGGCAAAAGCCGAGGCCGGCGCGGGTAAACCGCTGAAGATTCCTGTGGTCGGGGTGTCGGGTCTTAAGCATGGAAAACCTCTCGGGACAGATGGCGTATCGGGCAGTTGGGGTCAGAAAAAGCTGAATACGCATGCCAAAGGCGGTTCTTCAGGGCAGGATCAGCAGGATCAAGCCCACCACGATGCGGATCATACCTTCGATTTTGCTGCCCCGTCGGACGACGCGGGCTGGTCCAGGTCAAGGGGTTTGAAGCTGTCGCTGAAAAGGGACTTGAGGTCGAAGGTCGAGCGCCTGCCCAGGTCGTCGAAATGCTTCTCCAAAAAGGTGTCCGCCCAGGCCTGGCCGCGCTCCTTGAGGTATGTCAGGAAGGCCCACTCGGCGTTCATCTTGCTGGATGCATCCAGTCC
>JAABRJ010000423.1 GCA_011390985.1 Desulfobacteraceae bacterium | reverse complement strand
GAAGCTCAGGGTCACCTGACCGCTGACGTCCTTGTCGATGGCAAAGTTCTTGCCGCTCACCTCCCGCAAAATCCGGAAGACGTTTTTGATGTCGGTCTCATAAAAATCCAGCGAGATCTTTTCGCCGGTGTAGCGTTTGACCGTTTCGGTGGTGTAGATGTCCAGGTTGGCCTTGGAACCCTTGGTTTCCAACCGCTGCAGATCATAGGCTTCAGGCCCGCTTTGAGCTTTGGCGTAGGTCACGCCGTGTTCGAGTTCGTCCCACTTGCCCGCAGACACCGAGGATAGCGCCGCCGTTACTGCGGCGGCAGGGGCGGCCTGCGGCGCAGCCGCCCTGGCGGTCGGGCCGCCATCCTGGACGTCACCTTCCGTCAGAGCCTTTTGCCAGCCGGGCGAGTTGGCCGATGCAACCGGTTGCGGCGGAATCGTGGATTTTTCAAAGCGCAGGGTCAGCAGGTTATCCTTTTGCTCGACAAAATACGGCACGTTTTCGCGCAGTTCGATGGATATCAGCGACCGGTCGGTCATCTCCTTGGTCTGCACCGGAAGAATCCGATCCACGGCACTTTCAAAGCGCGTCGTGATCAGGGGGCGCTGGCGGTTCCCGGGGATGCTGGTATTGAACAGACTCAGATCGAGTTTCTTCTCGCCGGCCTTGGCGACCTTGTACTGAACAGCCTCGGAGGTTCCGATGATGATGGCGGATCTGCCATCCGCTTCGCTTGAAAAGTCGATCCGGTTGACCAAGGCCGACTTTCCGGCGGCCGCCGTGGCTCCGGGAGAAGCTGGCACGGGTTTGCCGGGATCGACGACATGAATCATCAGACCCTTTTCGGCAACCTCGGCGGAAAACGCGCTGAAATATTTCTGGTCGGTGTCCAGAACGACCCGTGTGCGATCCGGATAGCCCTCCACCCGAACCTGGCTGACCAGCGGGGATTTGACCGTAAAGTGTTGCTCTTTGTTACCCGAGAGCTTGACTTTGAGAAGATCGAAAACCATTCGCGGCGGGGTTTCAATTGAAAATGTTCTGTAATCATTGACCGGTCCGTCGGCGAGGATCAGCAGATCGACCCGATTGTCTTGCGGCATGATTTCAATCTGTTCGAAACGCACGGGTGCCTGGGCGGCCTCGGAAACGAGCGTCGGGGTCTCAGCCCGCACTGGGGCCGGGGCTTCAGCGGTCTTGCGGAATACAAGGCAAAGGTTCTGGGCGTCAGTGGTGACGTCATAGCGCACATCTTTCTTCAACAAAATTTCCACGCGCGCCGGCGTGCCGCCTGCATCCTTATCCGCAACCTGGATGGCCGAAATGACGTCATTGGGGCTCGGCGCCAAAACGGAATCCACCAGGTCCATCCGGGTTTCCGGAAAGTAAAGAACCACTGCCAGCGGTTTCGGCTGCTTGATGGCGGTATACGCCAGCTTCTGATCGGCCGCCAACCTTACCGTAACCGTCTCGCTATCTTGGCTGGTGGTGATTTTAGAAATCGTCTGCTTTGCGGATGGGGTTGCCAACTCGCCCCCGGGTCCTTTGTTCGCCGTTTGGGTGGCGCATCCAGAAAAACCCACCGCCAAAATTGCCACAAAGAGTCTCAGCGCCCGTTTCGAAAAGATGTTTGCAATTGGGTAGTTCATGTTGTTAATCTCCAGCAGGTTTCTGAAGTTTTAGTTCCTTGGGGTCAACAAAAAAAGCTTTACCATCTATAGTGCTGACAAGCGCCTCGAACTTCTTTCCATCAACATTGGCGAATTTTTTGCCCTCAGCTTCAAATATTGAGAAATTTTTGCCTTCCACGTCGTAAATGGACTTTTCGTCGACCTCATGCACCGGCAGCAGGGGTTCATAGACGATGATGCTGTCCTTGAGGATCTCTTCCAGACGCCCGCCGCGAGACCCCAGATAGACGCCCTTTTTAACGACGTACCCCTTTCCGTTGGACTCCTCAACGAGGGCCTTGTTTCCGCTGTCCGCGCGAAGGATACCCACCAGTTTGAGTTGGCTGAGATCCACCATTTCCAGGGGCGTCAAGGGAATCCGTTGCTGGGCTCGCTGGGTTTTGACCGCCAGGGCGCCGGAGGCCGCCACCGGTTCTTCCTTGAAAAGCGGCGCGAAGGGATCGGCTTTGCCTTCTGGATTGTAAAGCTCGGCGGTTTCCAGGGTGTTGATTTCCAGATCGTCGGCTTTTTCGGCCCCGGGGATCTCGTCGCTGTCAGCAGTTTCCGTTCGGGCCTCCTTGACTTCCACCGATCGGTCGTCGGTCTGGGCCACAACGATCTTCTTTTTAACCACTTCCGGGTTCCGGGCCGTTTTGCTGTGCGTGTCGCAACCCAAGAGGATTACAAACGAAAGAACGAAACAGGCGGCGGTCACTTTAATGGCGTGTTTTTTATCCATGGCTTATTTCTTCTTTTCGGATTTTTTGGACGTAGTGGCGTTTTGGTCCGGTTGCTCGGGAGCTTTTTCGACGAACTTATAAGTGACGGCGGTGCATTTTGTGCTCAGGATGTTGGCAGGGACCGCCTGCGAACTGTTGGCTGAGGACTTCCTGACCGTTTTAACATCCGAAACCGGTGTCATTTCAATGTCCTTGATGTCGACAATCCTGGAAAGACGGGATACCCGGTCAAAAAAGGACGCCACATTGTGATACTCACCGGTCACATTGATGGAAACCGGAATTTCGGCGTAAAAGTCCTTGACAACTTCCGGGTTGGGCTGGAACAGGACAAACTCCAACCCCGAGTCCTGGCCGGACTGCGAGACGCCTGCCAGCAGGGAAGGAATATCCTCCTTTTCCGGCAGGGCTTTTTTGACCACCTGAAAGTGGGCTTCGGCTTTGCGCTTTTCCTCCCGAAATTTTTCCAGATTGGCCGCTTTCTGCTGGGCCGCGGCCAGCTTTTGCTGGAGAAGGGTGTACTCCTTTTTCTGAGCGTTCAAAGTCTTCAGCTTTGGGTAGTAGGAAAAATAAGTGAAGCCGCCGATAAGAATCGCGATGGTTGCGCAGAAAATAACAATCCGGTGAATTTTCGATAAGTTTTCAATTTTTTCGAAAACCGGATCCAAAAGCTGCAAAGGGCTGCCTGACTTTTTCATTGTTTTTTGGCCTCGCTCGTCACCGTGTTTTCTGCTGCCGCTTTGTTGCAGGTGATTACAAAACTCTTCAGATTCATATCTTCCCTGATGGGCTTCTGATTGAGTGTCGACAAGTTGACGCTGGCAAACAGTTTGGATTTTTCCAGTTGGGTCATGAAATCCGCAACGGTGCGGTTGTCGAGGGCGACGCCATTGATGTTGACCCCATTGCCCTTGGCCTCAAGATTGGTTAACCACATGCGCTTGGGTATCACCAACTGGGTCAGACTATCCAAAAGCAGGACCGGCCCTTTGCGATTTGATTTAAGATTGGTGATCACGTCTATCTTTTTTCTGAGGACATCCAAATCTTTTTGAATCTGGTCGACTTCCTGGGCTTGAACATCGTATTGCGCCAGGACATTTTTGGTGTCTTGAACCTGAGTCGACATTTTACGGACCTGGCTGCCAAATGTGAAATTCAAATAGCCAAGCAGAATGACGCCCAAAAAAATGGAAAGCATGAAAATAGACGTCTGCTTGCGAACATTTTCTTTTTTTCGCGCCGCCCGAAATGGCAGTAAATTAATTCGTATCATTTGTCATTTACTCTTCTGTTAGCTAAACCCATGCAAATGGCTGCCTGGGGACCGATTTTTTCCAAATATGCCGGATCAAACTTTTCGTCGTCTACGTAATAACTGGCAAAAGGATTGATCGCCGCTACGTCCGCTGAAGTTTCCACCGCCAGAAGATCCCTGAATTCGGCGATATTGGCCCCGCCGCCGCTCAGAACGATCCTCTTGACCTGTTCGTCGGGGTAGGTGGAATAGAAAAAATCAAGCGCTCTCCGAATTTCAGTGCACCAGTCCGTTACGATGGCAGAGGTGATGTCCCGCAGGCCCTCGGGTGAGATCCCATCGGGCTGGTCGCTGAGCTTGATCTGTTCGGCTTCTTCAAAAGAACACCCCAAAAGGGACACCATTTTTTGATTGATCTGGGCACACCCAAGGGAAACATCCCGCATGAAAACAGACCTTTTGGCTTTCAGGATATTCAATGAGGTTTTGCTTGCGCCAATATCGATCAACGCCACGTTTTCCTCGTAATCCTGGTGATTGATTTCAAAAATGTTCTGCAGGGCGAAAGCATCGACATCGATGGTGCAAGGATTCAGGCCCGCCATTTGAACCAGTTGCACGTAATCGTTGATCATTTCTTTCTTGGCGGCAACCAGCAGCACGGCCATCTGGCTGGCGTTGTGTTCATTTTCTCCGAGAATCTGAAAATCGAGATTCACATCACTGATATCAAAGGGAATGTACTGTTCGGCCTCGAGGTGAATCGTCTCCTGGAGCTTTTCTTCCGCTATCGAGGGCACAAAGATTTTTTTGACGATAACGGAATAACCACCGATGGAAATCGCAACATTCTGCTCGCTGATATTATACAGCTTGAAAAGCTCCCGAATACTGTCCGCAACAGCTTTGGGGTCCCGCACGAGGCCTTCCTCAATGGCTCCCGGGGCAAGGTCTATTAGCCCAAACTTCTTTAGACTGGGGCCTTTTTTGGTTTCCGCTAACTCGGCTACCTTGATGGATCTCGAGCCGATGTCCAGGCCAACAAGCTGATCTTTTTTCCCGAAAAACATAGTATTCTCTTCTAATCGCTAAAAATTTTATCTTTGTCTTTGAGTTTGAATCCCAGCGCCAGGATAATCTTTCGCTTTGTTTCCATTCTACAGGGCATACCTTTTTCTATACGGCTTATGGTGATCGGCGACACATGGGCGTTTCTGGCGAGTTCGGACTTACTCATCAAGAGGGATTCGCGGATTTCTTTCAGAGAATTTCTGCCCACTTCGAGGGTTTCTGTTGCTTGCATTCTTTGCGTTCCAGGGCGTGAATTGATTAAAAAGGCCTCTGATTCCGAGGCTGAAAGGAAAACGCCATGCTCCTAAAAGCGCCATTGCCTACCGTTTTGGTTACCCATCGAATCGCGCTGAAACCCACCGGATTCTGTCTGGTACTAAGGTTATCGGAGACGCCTATCTCAAACTTTAACATAACTTTCCCAGCTAGTTAGCACTCGGAAAATCAACAGGGGTGGAAGCCGGGCCTCGCTATATGTGGGCCTGAAGCCCGGTGCGCCGCACCATAGGATGTGGTGCAACCCTTTTGTGAGGCTGATACAGAACCCAATGGGGGGGCGTTTTTGACCGGAGAGCGGCGCGACCGGCCGCGTCGCCCCTCACGCCGCGCAAGGTTAAAACCGCGAATGAACATCCGGAATCCGATCAGAACTCAAAATTTACTTGCGTTTGACTATCAAAAGCTTTTACATGATGTTTTCGCAAATAAAAACGAACGCAGAATTGGAAGGTTATGAACTCCCCGTCCTCTGAAGAAAAAACCAAACCGTTTCGACTAGTCAAATACTTCACTTTTTCCAGCCTGATCGCCATATTTCTCGGGACCCTGGTTTTATCGGCACTGAGCACCCACTGGGCGCGCGCCATTCAGCGCCAAAAGAGTGAAGACTACGCCCTCGCGCTGGTGGAAAACCTCAACCATCAGGTCTTTTTGCAATTTGTGATTCCGGTGGCCCTCAAATACGGTAAAATCCAACTGCGAAACCCCGAGCAGTTCGATCGCATGGACAAGGTGGTGCGCAGCACTTTTCACAGTTTCAAGGTCGAAAGCGTTAATATTTTTGACAAAAACAACACCGTCTCCTATAGTTACGACAGGGATCTGATCGGGAAACAGGATCTGGGCGGGCCAGAGTACCGGTACGCCATGGAAGGGCGACCGACCTCTAGGCTGGTTCAGCGGGGAAATTTTCTGGAAATTTTTCTTGGAATCCCCAAGGAGAGCAAAATTATCACCTTTGCCGCCCTTCGGGCCGAAAAACCGCTTTCCCGAATCTCAGGACCGGTTCTGGGGGTTGTTGAAATCGTCCAGGACCTTTCCGACGAATACCGGGCCTTTTTCAGATTTCAGATGGTCGTCATTCTTTCCTCCACAGTGGTCATGGGCTTTCTCTTCCTCTCGCTCCTTTTTGTCGTCAAGCGTGGCGAGGCCATCATTGAAAGCCGGTCCCAAGAGCGTCTGCGTCTCAAGGAGGAACTGAGCCGGGCGGATCATCTTTCATCGCTGGGCAAATTGACCGCCGGTATTTCCCACGAAATTCGAAATCCTTTAGGGATTATTAGGAGTTCGGCCGAGCACCTGCAGAAAAAAATGGCGCAACTCGATCCAGAAAACCGGATTCCGCAGATCATTGTCGAAGAAGCCGGTAGATTGAACGATATCATCACCGACTTTCTCAACTATGCCAGGCCCAAGGAGCCGAAGCGGGTATCGTGCCGGGTTGAGGATATTATCGAGAAAAACCTGGCATTTCTGGATGCGCAGCTAACTGAGAAGGGCTATGTCGTGGAAAAACACCTGGACCGCCGCCTGCCCGCTATCCTTGCCGACGCCGACATGCTCTACCAGGCCTTTCTCAACATTCTGATCAACGCGATGCAGGCAATGCCTGACGGCGGCAGGCTGCAGATCACAACCGAAATGATCAACCAGCAGGCCTTGATCCATTTCGACGACAACGGCAAGGGCATACCGGAAGAGAACAAGGAAAAAATCTGGAACCCGTTTTTCACCACCAAGGAGATGGGCACGGGTCTGGGTTTGGGGATCGTCAAGAACATCATCGAATCTCACGAGGGCAAAATCGGGATCGGCAATCTTTCCAAAGGCGGCACCCGGGTCACGGTGACTCTTCCACTGCTGCCTGAATGAAACCGCCCCCAAAAGAGGCCGAGGGCCCTTGTATCGGCCTTGCGGGGCGGCATCTGAACATCGGCGCAGCGGCATCAAGGTCGGCAGCATCGGCCGACCCCCGCTGCCGACAGCGCCAACAACCATTTAACCCACAGCGTTTGATCTTCCGATGGAAACCATTCTGATCGTTGATGATGAAAAAAATTACTTGGCCATTCTCAGCGCCGTCCTGGGGGAAGAGGGTTTTGAAACCCTGGAGGCCAGCAGCGCAGCGAAAGCGCTGACCACGCTGGAAAATTCGGATGTGGACCTGGTGCTGACGGACATGAAAATGCCCTCGATGGACGGCATCGAGTTGCTGGAGCGGATCAAGGCGATCGAAGCCGAACTGCCCGTCATCATGATGACGGCCCACGGCACCGTGGAAAAAGCGGTGGAGGCCATGCAGAAGGGGGCTTACACCTACCTTCAAAAGCCCTTTGATAACGAGCGCATGGTTCTGCATGTGAAGAAAGCCGTCGCCATGTACCGGGTGATCAAGGAAAACCGACAGCTTCGAAGCGCCGTTGAATCCCAGTACCGTTTCGGCAACATCATCGGCAAAAGCAAGGTGATGCGGGATGTTTTCCAGATGGTCCACAAGGTGGCCCCGGCCACGGCAACCGTCCTGATCGAAGGCGAAAGCGGGACCGGCAAGGAACTGGTGGCCAAATCGATCCACTACAACAGCCCGCGCAACAAAAAGCCCTTTATCGCGGTCAACTGCTCGGCCCTGACCGAAAGCCTGATGGAAAGCGAACTCTTCGGCCATGAGAAAGGGGCCTTTACGGGCGCGGTTTCTATGAAAAAGGGGCGTTTTGAGCTGGCCGACACCGGCACCCTTTTTCTGGATGAAATCGGAGAGCTGTCCCAGAATCTGCAGGTCAAGCTGCTCCGGGTCCTTCAGGAGAAGATCTTTGAACGGGTGGGAGGCGTCAAACCGATTTCGGTCGATATCCGCCTGATCGCCGCAACCAACAAGGAATTGGAAAAGGAGGTCAAAGCCGGGCGTTTCCGCGAGGACCTATTTTATCGCCTCAATGTCGTCCACATCGCCCTGCCCCCGCTGCGCAAACGCCAGGAGGACCTCCGGCTGCTGGTGGATCACTTTATCAACAAGTACGCCGGCGAACGCAAGACCGACCTCCCCATCAAAGGGCTGGATCCTAAAGTGGAGCGGCTTTTTTATGACTACAGTTGGCCGGGCAACGTACGCCAGCTGGAGAACGTGATCGAACGGGCCATGATCCTGTGCCCCACCGATGTCATCCGCGAAGCGGATCTGCCCCTCGATTTCAAGGACAACTTGACCACGACCATGTACCTGGAAGGCATCCCGGCAAACGCCAAACTGAACGAAACGCTGACCCTGATTGAAACTAAAATGATCCAGCGGGCGCTGAAAATAACCCATAATGTCCAGGCCCATGCGGCGGAACTGCTGGGGATTGGAAAAAGCGGATTGAATATGAAAATCAAAAAGCTGGGTTTGGAGGTCAAGTCCAGAGAGTGACCGGCAGGCCGCCATCATCAGATACAGATTACGCTGGCGGTCTGAGCTCTTCGGGGCGGCCTCACTTCAAACCGGCGACGAGTTCCCGCGCCACGTCGTGGTAAATCGAGTCCTTGTAGTCTGAAACAAGCCGGTTGAGCGCCGCCAACCGCTTTTCTTTTGCCCCCATCCCGTCATAAACACGCGCCAGGCTGAAAAGGGCATCGTCTTTCATTATAAAACGGTTTCCCTGAACGATCTGGTCAAAATGTTGGGCGGCGGCCTCATATTCTTTTTTCGCCTCCTGGCAATATCCCAGGTTGCTCAGCATCAGGCTCTGGATGGCCGGATCGTGCTCGAAGGCTTTCATGTTCTGGCCGTAAAGGGCGATTGCGGTATCATAGTCGCCCCCCTGGTAACTGATATTGGCCAACATGAGGGCGGCGATCCTGGCCGCACGGGTACCGGAATAGTCGTCGATAATCGCCTTGAAATCTTTTTCGACCGCTCGGTAGGCTTCCGCGCCGGACTGTTGGGAGGCCAGCGTTTCGTAGCGATGATGGTGTTGCGCCACCAGGGCAAAGGCCTTTTTCTCATTCTGAGCCGAAAAATATTGGAAGCCGCTGACCGCGATCCCCACCGCGAACAATACCCCCAGCGCCGCCGCCAACTGTTTTTTATGCTGAGCCGCGTATTGCAGCAACTTGGCTGAATACGTCAAAAACTCGTCCTGCTGGCTGAGCAGCTCCTTGCGGCTTATTTTTTTATTCTTGGCCATTCCGCCTCCAAATTCAAAAAAGAATTTTGTATACCTACCCCGGTCGAGAAATTCACCACACCAGATTGTTGTAAATCCACCCCTTGTCCCCATCGGCGTGCTCGATTTGAAGCCACTTCTCCTTTTTGGTGACAACCTTGAAGGGAATTCCGCGGTCGACGATAAAAACCACATCGTACTGGTTTCCGGGACCGGAACGGATATTACATTTATCGGTTTTGGTAATCACCGTAGGGGCATTCGTGAGCAGGGGTGAACTGATCCAACCGCTGTCGCCTTCAAAATCCTTGAACTGATACCAGGAACCCGACTTTTTGACAATCTCCAGGGGGTGATATTTTTCTACTTTCCACAAAAGTTCGTGATTGTCGCCGGGCCCCGACCGAATGTTGGCGATCGGCACCGCCACACTGAGACGTTCGGCAAGCGCCGTGGTGGCCATGAGGCTCAGGAGTAAAAAAACCGTCATCACGGGGCAAAGCCCAGGCGTGCATTTTCGGAAAACCGTTTTCACTGTTTGGAAGTCCTTCATAACCATGACGCTCTCCCTGATTGGCGGCATCAATTTCACCATCCGGAAACCGCCGCCGTTTATTCCGATTGGAAAAAGACCAAATCCGGCAGTTTTACACAAGTCAGTTGATGGCCGTAAACGGCACCGGTGTCGATCCCGATCTTGTTGGCCTGCACCAAGGGCTCGGGAAAAGGCGTGTGCCCGAAAACCACCTGCTTGCCAAAGTCAACGTCCGAATAAATAAACTGGGACCGAATCCACAACAAGTCCCCGGGGTGCTGCTGGGCCAGCGGCACCTTGGGTTTCAGGCCGGCGTGCACGAAAACGTAGTTTTCGGTTTCGTAGAAGAGCCGCAAGCCCTTGAAAAAGACCTGATGCCGCAAGGGAAAGACCGGGCCTTGGGGGCTTGGGCGATGACGAAGATAGCTGTCCAACGTCGCTTGACCCCCGTTTATCAGGAAGGTCAACTTATCGGGTCCGGCGAGGTAATCCTCCAGCATCTGTTCGTGGTTGCCTTTTAGAAAAACCACGTTCGGGAAGATGATTTTCAGCCCCAACAGGTAATCCACGACCTCGAAGGAGTCGGGCCCCCGATCGATATAATCCCCGACGAAAACCAGCTGGTCCTGCGTGGGGTCGATATCCAGTTGATCGATCAGGCGACGAAGTTTGTCGGCACACCCGTGAATGTCGCCGATTGCATAGATGTGGCGCGCCATTGGATTCGCTCGGGTTTCGAACATCGCGTTCTTTGGGAGGAACCCGAGCCGTTTGAGCGTCGGGTTCTGCTGCCGCCCGGGTTGAAATCAGCCGCACCGAATCGCCCGTCAGAAAAAAGCAAATACACGGCGGGGCTTGTCCAGCCGGGTCAAACCGGCCGCGCGGGCGGCTTCAAGGGCATATTCGAAATCGCCTTGGGTTGGGGTATCGGCCAGCAGGGGGTCTTCAACCGCCCGGCCGCAGGGCCGGTATTGGGTCATGATGTTGACGTACGTGTCGGGGGATATTTCCCTGGCAATGAAGTCCATGACCGCGGGGGTGCCGGCCAGACCATGGGGCATCACCAAGTGGCGCACCAGCAGCCCCCGGTACGCCACGCCATCGGAATCCAGCCGAAGATCTCCCACCTGCCGGTGCATCTCCCTGAGCGCCGCACGGGCAACGGCCGGGTAATCGCTGGCGCGGCAGACGGCATGCGACACCTCGGGGTCCCAAAACTTGAAGTCCGGCATGTAGATATCGATTACGCCGTCCAGCAGTTCCAGCGTTTGCACCTGGTCATAGCCGCTGGTATTGCAGACCAGCGGGAGGCTGAGACCCTTGGGAACGGCCTCTACCACCGCCGCCAGAATTTGGGGAACCACATGGGACGGGGTGACCAAATTGATATTGTGGCACCCCTGCACCTGCAGGGCCAGCATCATTTCGGCAAGTTGCGCGGCGCTGGCGGGTTCCCCCGCACCCTGGTGGCTGATATCGAAATTCTGGCAGAAGCGGCACAGCAAACTGCAATGGGTAAAAAAAATCGTGCCCGATCCGTGGCGTCCCACCAGCGGCGCCTCCTCGCCAAAGTGCGGGCCGACGCTGGCGACCACGGCCGCCCGCCCGGTTCTGCAAATTCCGGTCTGGCCGGCCAGCCGGTCGACCTTGCAGCGCCGCGGGCAGAGGGTGCAGGACCGCATTTTTTTCCACGCCGCCTTGATCTTGGTTTTCAGCGCCCCCTGTTGGAAGGAGCTGATATAGATCGGCTTGCGGGTCGCCATGGCATCTCCCTGCGGTCGCGGCCGACGCGGCTCAGGCCGGACCGGGAATATCGTAGGTGGTGCAGGAGCCGCCGGAACAGGTGCGCGTCTGGACCGCAGGCCGGGCATCAGTTCCCGAACCGGCTCCGCCGCCCATGGCATAGTGGGTGGTGCTGAGGACGCGCTCGAAGGACTCGGCACCGCAATGCGGGCATTTCATCTCGACGTCTTGTCCGCGGCTCATGACCAAGAGCTCGAAAATTTCGTTGCACTTCTGACATTTGAATTCGTAAAGTGGCATGGAATTCCTCCGTTTGACCCTCAAAAAAGCATCTGCTGGTGTTTTTAATATCCCGTCGTGGGCTTGTCAAGCGCGCGCCGGCCGCTGTGAACGCCCGTTTACAGGCGTCCTTGAAGCATCTCGCGGGCATGATCCAGGGTTTTGGGCGTGATGGTGGCACCCCCCAGCATCCGGGCGATTTCCTGGACCCGCGCCTCGGCCTCCAGCGGCTCGATCCGGGTGTGGGTCCGGCCGCCGGCGACATGCTTGGAAATCCGATAGTGGTGGTGGGCAAAACGGGCGATCTGGGGCAGATGGGTGATGCAGATCACCTGGTGGTAGCGCGCCAGAGCGGCCAGTTTTTGCCCCACCATTTCCGCGACCCCACCGCCGATGCCGGCATCGACCTCGTCAAAAATGATCGTACCGACCGCATCGGACTGCGCCAGGATCGCCTTGAGGGCCAGCACCACCCGGGAGAGTTCGCCGCCTGAGGCAATCGCCGCAAGCGGCTTGGGGTCCTCACCGACATTGGGTGCGATCATGAAACAGGCCCGATCGAAGCCGGTTTCCCCCACCGCGAAGCCATCCACCGTCAAAAAAGGCTCGAAACCGGGGTCTGCCGGGAGGGTCTGAAGGAGCACCTCGAAACGGGTCTGGGCCATGTTAAGCGACGCCAGTTCGCTTTCGACCTTTGCACCCAGACTTCTGGCCGAATTTTTCCTTTTCGCCGAAAGCTTGCGACTCTGGTCGGCCAGGCGGGCCTGCTGCGCCTCGATCTGTTGGCGGACCGCGGTCATCCTGCCCTCTATGTCCCCGATCTGCAGCAGTTCGCGTTCGATGGCCGCGCGCCGTTCGGCCACCGCCGTCAGGCTGCCGCCGTACTTGCGCTTCAAAGCGCGCAGCATGTCCAGACGCGCCTCGACCGCCTCCAGCCGCCGCTCATCCATGGTCACGGAGTCGCGGTAGTGGCGCAGTTCGTCGACCGTATCCTCCAGCTGGTAGCAGGCCTCTGCCAGGCGCCGGGCGACCGGTGCAAGCCCGCCATCGAGGCCGCTGACTTTTTCCAGGGTTTTCTGAATTTCCGCCAGGCGCTCCACGACGGCGCCTTCGGTGGCGTAAAGGCCATCGATGCTCTCCTGGGCGGTGCGGAAAAGGGTTTCGGCGCTGCGCAGGCGCAGCTGCTCTTGGGCGAGCCGCTCATCTTCCGCGGGCTGGATGTCGGCATCCAGAATTTCCTTGTGTTGAAATCGCAGCAGCTCCAGCCGCTCGGTCTGGCGATCTTTTTGGAGGTTTAAGCTTTTAAGCTCCTGAATCAGGGGCAGAAGGGTCCGGAAGCAAGCCCCAAGCCCTTCCCGAAGGGTCAGCTGACCGCCAAACTGATCCAGGATCAGCAGATGCTGATCCTCGTTGAGCAGCCCCTGGTGGGCATGCTGGCCGGATATGCTGGCCAGGTTTTCGGTCGCCGAACTGAGGGCCTGCATGGTCGACAGCCGACCGTTGAGATAGACCCGGTGTCGTTCGTTGCGTGAGACCAGCCGCCGGACCACCAAACCATCCCCGTCGGCGCAGTCCGCCGCCGCCAGCATCGACGCCAGCGCGCCGTTCGGCGCAATCCGAAACAAGGCCTCCAGTTCAGCGCAATCCGCACCGGTGCGAATGAGCTTAGCGCTCGCACGGCTGCCCAAAAGCAGGTTGACCGCGCTGATGATGATCGATTTTCCGGCACCGGTCTCGCCGCTGAGCACCGTGAGGCCGTCCTGAAAGGGGATGCGCAGGTCGTCGATGATGGCGAAGTTTCGAATGCAAAGCGCTTCAAGCATACACGTGCCCAGCCCCAAGGGCTGAAAGGAGGTCATTTGCAGCGATTGGATCGGTCGCCGCAAGGCATCGTCCGGCCGGTTCAATCGGGTCAAATTTATCGCACAGCCGGGGGGGATTGTAAAGCCGCCTTCAGGGGGCGCCATCTTCGTCAAGACCGGGATTGTTCTTCATCAAACCGGGTGTTTATGCTATAAAAGCGCGGTCCATGACTGAAGCGGATTCCGCCTAAGTGGGCGTGGCCTGAAATACGGTGTTGCAGCGCGGAGGCTGAGAGGCCCGGTGCCCAAGGTGCGAGAAGCAAAGCAGCCGGGCCGGTAGGCATCGGTCGGGAATTCGGGGCCGCAGCTAGACGCCCTGTCCGATTCAGGCCCTGGCAGCCGCGGCCGTCTTCAGGCGGCGCCGTCTGAGAATACGCTGCCAGAGTATGTAAAGGTGGACGGCCAGAATGGCCATCACCAGACGCGGCACCCACAACCAGAAAGCGCTCACGCCCAGGGGCAGGAAAAGCGCGGGATCTTCAATCATGGAGTGATTGACCCCGATGGAGAGCTGCAGGCGGGATAGCTCCTCGGCCGAAAACTGGCCCTCCCGGGTTTCCTCGACTATCACCGCCGCCCCGTAGGAGAGCCCGAAAATCACGGCCGTCAGCCAGAGCATCCCGACCTTGCGGTCCACCCCCATCACCTTCAAAAGCGGCCCGGCGAGCTTCACCAGGTGGCGGATCAGGTTGAACTGTTTCATTTCCTCCAGCAGAATCATGAGCGGCATGATGATCAGGAAAATTTTGAGCGCCATCAAAAAGGCGTCAAGGCTCCAGCCTCTCAGCATCGCCCCCACCGAAACCGAAGGTAAAGCCCCCGGCGCCTGTGATACGATCGCCGCCGCGTCGGCAGGGACAAGACGTGACACCACCATGACCGTCACGCAGGAGACGACCAGGCGGAAGGCGGTGGCCTTGAGCGGGTGGAGGCCGGATTTCCCCTGGATGATGGCCTCCTGAACGATGTTGTGCGAGATCAGCAGGAAAATCGCGATCAGGGTCATTTGGGCCACCGTAAAGGGCAGAACCGTCATGGTGGCAATCCCCCCGTAAATTCCGGTCAGCAGTCCGGCCACGAGGGGCAGCGCCGCCATGGCCGGGAGGCCCAGGATGCCCATCAGCGGTTCCAGCAGAAAGTCCAGCTGATCGAACGCGCCGCTGTGGGCCAGGAGTGCCGTGACGAGGGAAATGGGGACGAGGATCTTCAGCATCCAGATAAAGCCGCGCCAGCCTTTGCGGCTGCCGGCGGCAGCACCTGCTGCCAAGCGTGCAACAAAACTGTCAGGGGTCATTTTTTAATGCAGCTCATTTCATTTTTTCCGGCGGTTGCATGAAGGCCTGCGGGATTTCGATCGTCATCCCGGTCTTCCAAGAGGCCTACACCATAAACCATACCCTCGATCATCTGATCGATCTGCCTTTTTCAGGGCGATTTGACATCATTGTGGTGGACGCTGCCCCCTCGCCGACAACCATCGGCGCCATCCGCCGCACGGATGTCGCCAAAATTACCGCCCCCAGGGGCAGGGGGCCCCAGATGAACCGAGGGGCAGCGGCGGCGGCGGGCGACATCCTGCTTTTTCTGCACGCCGATACCCGGCTGCCGCACGATGCCCTCGAGTCGGTTGCCGCGGCCCTCAGGTCCCCCCGCATCGTCGGCGGGGCCTTCCACCTCGGGATCGCCTCGCCCAACCCCCTTTTCCGAGTCATCGAGGGCGCCGTCAGCCTGCGCACCCGATTGACCCGAATCCCCTACGGGGACCAGGCGCTCTTTTTTGACCGCCGCTTTTTCAGACGAATCGGCGGTTTTTCAGACATCGGGATCATGGAAGACGTGGAGCTGATGCGGCGGGTGAAAAAGGGCGGCCACCGGATCCGGATCCTGCCCGCCCGGGTCCGGACCTCGCCGCGCCGCTGGCAACGGGAGGGCATTGTCAACTGCACCCTGCGCAACTGGCTGCTGCTGACCCGCTTCTATCTCGGCACCCCCCCCGACAGGCTGGCGTGCCACTACCGTGCCGCCACCGCGGGATAAAGCGCGACTCCCATTTTGGGGGTTTTGGGACGGCTACCCGATCTCGTAATGGCGGAAGCAGTCCACGGTATGGTCGTTGACCATTCCCACCGCCTGCATGAAGGCGTAACAGATGGTGGGCCCGACAAACTTGAACCCCCGGATTTTCAAATCGCGGCTGACGGCCGTCGAAAGGGGCGTCCAGGCGGGAACATCCGCCGGCCGGCGCCAGGTGTTTCTTACCGGCCGGCCGCCGGTAAACTGCCAGATGTAGCGGTCAAAACTGCCGAAGCGATCCTGGACCGAGCGGAAGGCCCGGGCATTGCCGACTGCGGCTTCGATTTTCATCCGGTTGCGGATCAGCCCGGCATCGGCCATCAGGGCCGAAACCTTTTCAGGGCAGTAGCCGGCCACCTTGACCGGATCGAAGCCGTCAAATGCGCGGCGGTAGTTTTCGCGCTTACGAAGGATGGTCCGCCAACTGAGACCGGCCTGGGTCCCTTCCAGCACCAAAAATTCGAAAAGCCGGGTATCGTCGTGCAGCGGGACACCCCACTCGCTGTCGTGGTAGGCCACGCACAGCGGGTCATCCCCTGCCCAGTGGCAGCGCCGCCTCATTGCAAACCATCTCCTGGATGAACGCGGTGTCCAGGCCGCCTGCCCGAGCCCGCCGGAACGCGAGCGGCTCCCGGTCGTGCGTCACTAGCTGCAGATCAGCGCCGACCCCTCGGGCCGGCGCCGTGACAGTCCTCGTTGGATGGGAACTGAGGGAGCGCGGCCCGTCAGCGGGATGGGGCGGGGACGACGGTCTGGGCAAGGTCGTCCTGCTC
The DNA here is from genome assembly GCA_011390985.1 of Desulfobacteraceae bacterium. Classification (GTDB taxonomy): domain Bacteria; phylum Desulfobacterota; class Desulfobacteria; order Desulfobacterales; family JAABRJ01; genus JAABRJ01. The sequence goes on along the minus strand of JAABRJ010000423.1, from coordinate 10,648 downwards.
TAATTTCACAGGGTTCAGGATTTTGACGATCTTGGGCCGATAGGCACTATGGGTCGCCATCCGGTTGCCCTTGAACTTGACAAACAGAATCGACAGAAAGAAGAACAGAAACCCCAGAAGGGCAGAGAGGGCAGAGGCGTCAAACCCTATCAGGGACGCGTAACGTTGGCCGATAACCGCACCCACGAGCATGCAGATAATCGGAAAAAGGTAGAGCAGGAAGGTGGCTTTCAGGAGGGAGGCGGTTTCAATTCGGAGCAGAATCCGATCTCCCACCTGGGCGCCGGCCGGGTTCAGGGCTTCGACCTCCGTGTCGTCGCCCATGCCGTTGCAGGAATTCCGGGCGGCGCAGCCCGCGCAGGCGCTTTTCTTGTTGGTCTTCACCCGGGCGGTGGTAGCCGATTCCAGCTTGATGACAAATCCTTCTTCAGTCGCCAAAACGAGCCCTCGGTAAAACGGTAGTGTGCGCTTAACGGCCCAAGATCAGCCGGCTTGGTTGTCCGCGCTCGCCGGTCTGGTCGCCGCACCCGCGGTAGCAGATCAGACCGCACTGCAGACAACGGCCGGCTTCTGCCATGGCCTGGGCCTGGTCGTAGCCTTTCTCGATCTCGACACCCTCCGGCGACAGCGGCATCACCTTGCGGCTGGCGGCCGTCACGTTTTCAACCGTGTCAACGTTCTGAATGTAGGCATCCGGTGTAATCACGTTTGCGGGCAGCCCCGGTTCAATCCCGTACATCACCTGGTGGATGGCGGCCGCTCCGCGCCGCCCGGCGCCGATGGCCTTGATGGCGGCGCTGAAATCCGACAGCGGATCGCCATCGGCCAGCAGCCCGTCAGTTGACCCGACGACCGGGGGTTTGTGGGCCTCAATCGCCTCCCAGCTGCCCGCCACGGCCTCCTGGCCCTCGACCACCTGGGGCGGCCCGAAAATAAACTGGGGAAACCGCCCGGCCGCCAGCAACAGGGTTTTGGCCGCAATTCGGGATTTCTTGCGGGTGCCGAGGGCCACCAGCTCCAGGGCTTGAAGCTGGTCGGCCCTTCCGATCAGCCGTGTAACACCCGTCGCGAAAAGGATTTCAACGCCTTCCAGCACTTTCGTCTCGGCATCGCTCAGGGGGTTGTCTTCCCGGGGTTCGCGGATCAGAAGGCTCACCTTGCCGGCACCGGCCTTCTGACAGATGCGGGCGGCCTCCAACCCGGCCGGTCCGCCGCCGACAATGACCACATCCCCTTTTTTGGCGATCTGGCCCTGAAGCGCCGTGTCAGCTTTCAGGAAATCGATGAGCAGATGGGTGTTGGGAAGCGGCCTTTCGACGCCAGACCCGGACTGCCGGGTCAGTCGGCTGTCCCACCCGCCGGCGGCAAGGAAGACCGCTTCATAGCCGTCCTGGAGAAGGGACGCCACGCTGAAATCTTTCCCCAGGGCTTTGCCGGTTTCAGCGGCCACGCCCATCTCTAGCACCCCTTGGATGTCCCAGTCGAGCACGTCCTGGGGCAGACGATTGCGGGCGATGGCGGTGCGCAGCAAGCCGCCGAGTTTGGCGGTCGCCTCGAAAACAGTGGCCTCATGCCCGAGCCGGGCGGCAAAAAAGGCGGTGGAGAGGCCTTCCACGCCTCCCCCGACCACCGCGATTTTGCGCCCGGTCGCGGGCGCCTTGAAGGGCTGAATCCGGGACCCCTTTGCGCGTTCATAATCGGCCACAAACCGCTTCAGAAAGTTGATCGCCACGGGTTCGTCGACCAGCCCGCGCCGGCACTCCTGTTCGCAGGGACGCGGACAGATGCGGCCGATGACGGTGGGGAAGGGGTTGCGCTCTTTGATCACCTGAACCGAACGGTGGTAATCGCCCAGCGTGATCTGCCGGATATATTCACAGATATCGATGCCGGCGGGGCAGGCGCGCTGGCAGGGGGTTGTGCACTCATCGGCGGTGTATTCCCGCATGATGCGGCGGGTGACCGAGGAAAGGGTGATGATGTGCTTGGGGCACACCCGCTCACAGGTGCCGCAGCCCGTGCAGCGGGCTTCATTCACCACCGGCAGCCCCTCGGGACCCATCGTGATGGCATCGAACGGACAGGCCTTGGCGCAACTGCCCAGCCCCAGGCAGCCGACAGTGCAGACTTTCATGCCGCCGCTGAGCAGGGCCGCTGCCCGACAGTCGCTCAGACCGTCATACAGGTACTTGATGTCGGCATCCTGAACCCCGTAAGTGCAGCCGGGGCGCGCAATGTCCGGCTCCTTAACTTCAATGGACACCCCCAGAATCGTGGCAATCGCCGCAGCCACTTCAGGGCCGGCCGCAACACAGGAGTTGGGTGCCGCCCGGCCGGACACAATGGCCTCGGCGTTCGCGCTGCAGCCCGGCAGGCCGCAACCGCCGCAGTTGGCACCCGGCAGAGCGCTTTCCACCGCCTCGATCATCGGATCCACGTAAACGAAAAAGGCTTTGGAAGCTGCGGCCAGACCGACACCCACCAAAAGACCAAGCCCCCCCATCATAAACAAGGCTTCCAGCATAATGCACTCTCCCCTTTGCAGCGTGACCGGCGACCACCCGCGCAGGCCCTTCCCGGCCTCGGACGGAAACCGCCCGACCGGACAAGCGACGGTGCGCGAAGCAGCCTTAACGGCCGCCAAGGATTAAATGTTCAGGAAGGCGACGGCACGGTCCTCCAGAAAATGCGGCGGGCCGCGATGCGCTTTCCAGCTCGCGCTGATCTCCTCCAAACGAACCGCTTCGGTCATTTCTGAAAACGGCGACGGCGGTCCGCCCCAAGCATCGCCGATTTCTTGGCATGCGTAAGGACGCTTACCAAAGTTGACGCTCATTTTCAATTGCAGACTTGCGGGCCGGTCGATTTGGCAGCTTCCGCCATCTTGGACGGTTACCAGGAACCGTCCAAGCCCCGCAGGCCGTTCATGTAGAGCCGCCCACAGGAGACAAACAGCGTGTGGCTCGTCAGCAGCAGCGGCAGATGGAATTCTTGGGCAAGCGCAATCAGGTCGCTGGCCGGTTTTTTGCCGCGGACAAAAACAACGGCGCCCACTCCGGCGATTTTGGCGGTCCGGATAACCTGATGCGAATTCAATCCCGTCAGCAGAACGGCGCCCTTGGCAACCGCCGCGAGAACATCCTCCATCAGATCGGCGGCGCCGCCGCCCACCACCACATCGTCCAGATGATCTTCACCGGCCAGCACTTCAGCCTTTAATATGTCTTTGATTTCGGATATTTTCATCGTAATCGGGTTGCACTTTCTCCACGGGGAACGGCACGGCAATGATTTCGCTGCCACTTAAGCCATCGGCGGCCCTACCCAAAAAACGCCCCGAGAACCGAATCGCTGCCCCAAGGCCGGATATTCATTGCATAATTGTGAAGCTGCAATCTTTCACAAACCCGGTCGAAAGTCAATTGCAAGCGTTTCGCAAAACAGGGCGCCCGGGGCCGTGGAGTTGCGCCTGCAGCCGCTTGAATGTCGGGTTGACGGTTGGGGAGCCATGAATTATAGTGCCGCCGGTTTTCAAAACACGCCAACCCGCCCGCCAAGGAGGCCGCCGCGTGCCAGGAGAGAGCGGAACACCGTTCGCACCCTATCAGCTTCACGTTCAGGAGGCCGCCGACTTTATCGCTGCGCGCTTGGACGCCCCCCCCCGCCTGGGGTTGATGACGGGAACCGGCCTCGGCGCCGTGACCGGCGGCCTGATGGTCGCCACCGCGCTGCCTTACAGTCATATTCCCCATTTCCCGGCCGCCACCGTTCAAGGCCACCCCGGCCGCCTGCTATACGGCACCCTGGCCGGAACACCCACCCTGGCGCTTCTGGGCCGCTTCCACCTCTACGAAGGCTACACCCCGCTGGCGGTGGCCTTTCCCGTGCGCGTGCTTCAGACCCTGGGAGTTGACACCCTTCTCCTGTCCAACGCCGCCGGGGGCCTGAACCCGTCTTTTCGCCCGGGCGACCTGATGCTGATAACCGACCACATCAACCTAACCGGCGAAAACCCGCTGGTCGGACCCAATTTCGACCGCTGGGGGCTCCGCTTTCCGGACATGAGCCGGGTGTACGATCCGGTCCTGGCCGCAGCCGCGCGAAAAGCCGCGGCGGCGGCGGGCATCCCTTTGACCCACGGGGTCTATGCCGGCCTCAAAGGGCCTTCGCTGGAAACCCCCGCTGAAATCCGATTCCTCAAAACCATCGGAGCCGATGCCGTCGGCATGTCCACCATCCAGGAGACGATCACCGCCGTCCACGGGGGCATACGGGTCCTCGGGGTCTCCACCATCACGAATCTCAACGACCCGGACCACCCGGCCCCGGCAACCGTCGAGGCGATCGTCGCGGTGGCCGAAAAGGCGGCGCCGCACCTGGGCCGAATTTTCGCGGGGATCGCGGCCGAGCTCTCCGGTGCCTGAGACCGGCTCCCTAAAAACCCTTTGACCGAAAAGAAAAAATCCGCATGCTGCCTGCCGCCGATATTCTGGTCACCCACGGCACCGTTCTGACCATGGACGGCGCCGGCACCCGGATCAATGACGGGGCGGTGGCGATTGCCGGCGATCGCATCCTGGCGGCCGCGCCGGCCGAACGCCTGGCCGGGGTCCAGGCAAAAAAGGTCATCGATGCCCACGGCGGCGTCATCATGCCCGGGCTGGTCAACACCCACACGCATGCCGCCATGACCTGTTTCCGGGGGCTGGCCGACGACCTTCCCCTGATGACCTGGCTGAACGACCACATTTTCCCGGCTGAAGCCCGCCTCACCCCTGAGATGGTCACCAAGGGCGCCCTGCTGGGCTGCGCCGAAATGATCCTTTCGGGAACCACCTGTTTCTGCGACATGTACTTGTTCGAGGAGGCCGTCGCGCGTGCCGCGCACGCAGCCGGCCTGCGGGCGGTGGTGGGTGAAGTGCTCTTTGACTTTCCTTCGCCCAATTACGGCGCCCTGGAAAACGGGCTGGCCTATACCCGCCGCATGGCCGCCAGGTGGGCCGACGACCCCCTGATCGGGGTTGCAGTCGAGCCCCATTCGCCCTACCTGTGCGCACCCGATCTGCTCTGCCGGGCGGCCGATCTGGCCCGTGAACTCCAGCTGCCGCTGGTCACCCACCTTTCGGAAACGGCCGGCGAGGTGGCCCAGATCAGGTCGCGCTATGGCCGCACGCCGGTGGGCCATCTGGCGCATCTCGGGATCCTGGCCCCCAACCTGCTGGCCTGCCACTGCGTCCAACTGACCCCCGAGGATATAGCCCTTCTGCAAGCGGCGGATGTCAAGATCGCCCACAATCCGGAGAGCAACATGAAGCTGGCCTCGGGGATCGCCCCGGTCCCGGCGCTCTTGGCTGCCGGCCTGTGCGTCGCCCTGGGAACCGACGGGTGCGCCAGCAACAACGACCTGGATCTCTTTCTGGAAATGGACACGGCCGCCAAACTGCACAAGGTGGCCACCCTGGACCCCACCGCCCTGCCGGCCGAACAGGTGTTGAAAATGGCCACCATCGACGGCGCCCGCGCCCTGGGCCTGGATGCGATCACCGGCTCCCTGGAACCCGGTAAACGGGCCGATCTGATCGTCATCGACTGCCGCAAGCCCCACCTGACCCCGCTCTACCACCCGGCCTCGCACCTGGTGTACGCCGCGCGGGGCGGCGACGTGGACACGGTTGTCATCAACGGGCGCTTGGTCATGGAAAAGCGCGAACTCCGGACCCTGGATCTCGAGCGGATCACCGCCGACGTGCGGGCGATTGCAGCCCAAATCGGGGCCGCATCCCGCTGACCCTGCACCCTAAATGGCGCAGCGGCGGCGGGTCCGGCTGAAACCCCAAAAAGGCGTTTAATGACTTACGACACCTTGGTTCACAACGGCATCGTGCTGACCGTCAACCCCGACTTTGACATCTTTTCCCCGGGGTTCGTCGGGATCCGCAACAGCCGGATCGCCGCGCTGGGCCCGGCCGCCGTAGGCGCCGCACGCCCGCAGGCCGCGGTGTGCATCGACGCCCGCGGCGGCATCATCATGCCGGGACTGGTCAACACCCACACCCATCTGCCCATGACGCTTTTCCGCGGCCTGGCCGACGACCTGCCCCTGGAAAAATGGCTGCACGACCATATTTTCCCGGCGGAGCGGCAGCATATCAGCCCCGCGACGGTGGGCTGGGGCGCCCGCCTGGCGTGTGCCGAAATGCTCCTGTCGGGCACGACCACCTGCTGTGACGGCTATTTCCTCGAAAACCAGGTGGCCGCGGCCGTTGCGGACTCCGGGATGCGGGCGGTCCTGGGGCAGGGGATCATCGATTTTGCGGCACCGGGCGTTCCCGACCCCAAAGACAATATCACCGCGGCCCGCGATTTCCTGGCGCACTGCCGGTCGCGCTCGCCGCTGATCTCCCCGGCGGTGTTCTGTCATTCGCCCTACACCTGCAGCGCGGAAACGCTGCGCGCAGCGAAGGCCCTGGCCGCCGAATTCGGCGCACTCTTCCAGATCCACGCCGCTGAAACCCGTCAAGAGTGCGACGAGAGCCGCGCCCGCCACGGCGTTTCACCGATCGCCTACCTGGACGGTCTCGGCCTCCTGACGCCGGGGACCCTCCTGGTGCACTGCGTCTGGGCCGACGAGCGCGACATCGCGCGCATCGCCGCCGGTGGGGCCGCGATCTCCCACAACCCCCAAAGCAACATGAAGCTGGCCAGCGGCATTGCGCCGGTCCCCGAATTCCTGGCGGCCGGGATCACCGTGGGTCTCGGCACCGACGGGTGCGCCAGCAACAACGACCTCGACCTGTTTCACGAAATGGACACCGCAGCCAAACTCCACAAGGTTCGCAGCGGGGACCCGACGGCCTGCGCGGCCCGGACCGTCATCGAGATGGCCACCATCCGCGGCGCCGAGGCCATCGGCCTCGGTGCGGTCAGCGGCTCGCTGGAACTCGGCAAGGCCGCCGACATCACCGTTCTCGCAACCGATGCGCCGCACCTGGTGCCGATCTACCACCCGGCCTCGCACCTGGTGTACACCGCCCGCGGCGACGACGTCCGGGAGGTTTTCGTGGCCGGACGGCACCTGGTGGCGAACGGAAGGCTGCAAAGCCTCGATGTCGGCGAAATCCGCCGCGAGGTGACGGCCATCGCCCGAAAAATCCGCCCTTCGACAGGCAGTTAGGGACCCATCCATGACACTTGCCAGCATCATCCGGTCCGCCCGGGGAGAACAGGCCGCCGACCTGGTCCTGAAAAACGCCCGCATCATCGACGTTTTTGGCGGTAAAATCGTCCACGGCGACCTGGCCGTGAGCGCCGGCACGATCCTGGGGATCGGCCCCTACAAGGGTCGCCGGTATGTTGACCTGGAGGGCCGCTATCTGGCCCCGGGCTTCATCGACCCCCATGTGCACATCGAAAGCGCCATGGTGGTGGTGGGCGAATTTGCCCGGGCGGTGGTGCCCTGCGGCACCACCACGGTGTGCGCCGATCCCCACGAAATCGCCAATGTGCTGGGTTTGAGGGGCATCGAATACATGCTGCGCTCGGCTGTCGACCAGCCCCTGAACGTTTATTTCACCCTCCCGTCATGCGTGCCGGCAACGCCGATGGAGACCGCCGGCGCCGTCCTGACCGCCCGGGAGCTGGCCCCTTACTTTGAAAACGAGCGGGTCGTGGCCCTGGGGGAAATGATGAACTTCCCCGGGGTGCTGCAGGCCGACCCGGAGGTGTTGCGCAAAATCGAGGCCGCCCGGGCCCACCGCCAACCGGCCGACGGCCACGCACCGGGGCTGAGCGGGCTGGACCTCAACGCCTATGCCGCGGCGGGGATCGCCAGCGACCATGAATGCAGCACGGTGGCCGAGGCCCGGGCCAAACTCGCCGCCGGGATGCACATCATGATCCGCGAGGGCAGCGCGGCCCGCAATCTGGCCGCGCTGCTGCCAGTGGTGGACCGCCACAGCGCCCGCCGTATGATGTGGTGCACCGATGACCGCCACCCCCATGACCTGCTCGGCGAGGGTCACATCGACAGCATCGTGCGCCAGGCGATCGACCTGGGGCTCGGCCCCCTGACCGCCATCCAAATGGCGACCCTCAACCCGGCGGAATACTTCGGCCTGAAAACCCTGGGCGCCATTGCGCCGGGGCGCCAGGCCGACCTGGTGGTCTTCTCGGATTTGACCTGCCCGCAGATCGAGACGGTCTATGTCCGCGGCGCGGTCGTGGCCCGTAACGGGCGCATGACCCTGGCGCGCCCCGCGCCGGCTGCCGCGGCTGTGCCCGCCAGCATGCACGTTGCCCTGGAGCGGGTGGATCTGCGGGTCCCGATTCTCGGCGACCGGATGCGGGCGATCGCCATCGTGCCCGACCAGATCGTCACCCGCCAGCTGATCGTGGGGGTTACCGCCCGGGACGGCGTTGCGGTTGCCGACCCCGACCGCGACCTGCTAAAAATCGCGGTGATCGAGCGCCATACGGGAACCGGCCGCACCGGAATCGGTTTTGTCCGCGGCCTGGGCCTGAAGCAGGGGGCCCTGGCCGCCAGCGTGGCCCACGATTCACACAACCTGATCGTGGTCGGCGCCGATGACCACGCCATGCAGACCGCTCTCGCGGCGCTGGTCGAGATGGGCGGCGGGCTGGTCGTCGCCAGCCAGCGCGGGGTCCACGCGCAATTGCCCCTGCCGGTGGCCGGCCTGATGTCGCTCGAGCCGGTCGAGGCGGTCAAAAGCGCCCTGGACCAGCTGCTGCGGGCGGCGCGGGACCTCGGCGCAGGCCTGCAGGATCCCTTTATGACCCTGTCGTTTCTGGCCCTTGCGGTGATTCCAGAGCTGAAGATCACCGACCGGGGGCTGATCGACGTCAACCGGTTTGAGCCGGTGCCCCTTTTTGTAACCTGAACCCGCAAGGATACCCTCATGACCACCGCGCCCCACAAACTGCGCCCGATCCGGCGCGACCACCGCACCGATAAGGTCAGTATCATCGACCAGCGCCTGCTGCCCCACGAGCTGGTCGTAATCGACCTCGAGACCGTCTCCGACGCCGTGCGGGCCATCCGGGAAATGGCAGTGCGTGGCGCCCCGCTGATCGGGGTCACCGCCGCTTACGGGCTTTTCCTGGCCGCCCGGGCCGGAGCCGGCAGAGGAGTGGATGACGCCAGCCTTCGGCAGGCCGCGCGCCTGCTTACAGACGCCCGGCCGACGGCCGTCAACCTCGCCTGGGCGGTGGCGCGCGTTCTGGCCGCCACCCTCGCAGCCCCGCAAGCGGCGCGCCCGGAGGCTGCCCGGCGCGCTGCGGACGCGGTCTGGGAAGAGGAGCTGGAGAATTGCCGCCGCATCGGGGAAGCGGGGCTGCCCCTGATCCGCGCGCTTCACGCCGAGCGGGGGGGGGAAACCGTCAACATCCTGACCCACTGCAACGCCGGCTGGCTGGCGTGCGTGGATTACGGCACCGCCACCGCCCCGATCTACCTGGCCGCCGAGGCCGGGATCGACGTCCACGTGTGGGTCGATGAAACCCGGCCGCTCAACCAGGGCGCGCGCCTGACCGCCTGGGAACTGGGCCAGCGGGGCGTCCGCCACACCATCATCACCGACAACGCCGGCGGCCACCTGATGCAGCACGGCCTGGTGGACATGGTGATCGTGGGCACCGACCGGACCACCTGCACCGGGGACGTCGCCAACAAGATCGGCACCTACCTCAAGGCCCTGGCGGCCCGTGACAACGGGGTCCCGTTCTACGTGGCGCTGCCCTCCAGCACCTTCGACTGGCATCTGCGCGACGGGCTTCGCGAAATCCCCATCGAGGAGCGTGCGCCCGATGAGGTGCGCTACGTCCAGGGGCTGGCGGGCAACCGCCTGGAGCGGGTGCTCGTGCCGCCGGCGGACAGCCCGGCAGCCAACTACGCCTTCGATGTCACCCCGGCACGCCTGGTGACCGGCTTTATCACCGAGCGCGGGGTCTGCCGGGCGACAGAAGCCGATATCCGCCGCCTCTTTCCCGACAAGGGCCCACCGGAGTGAATCTTGCTTGACTTTTCGACTCCGAGATTCTTAAATCGCCCCATGCTGACCGAACTCGACAAAAAGATCATCGCATCCATCCAGGGCGACCTCCCGATCACCGCGCGGCCCTACCTGGAAATCGCCCGCAGCCTGGAGATCTCCGAAGAAGCGCTCCTGGATCGCCTCAAAATCCTGTGCCGCATGGGGGTCATCCGCCGTTTCGGGGCCACCTTGCGCCATCAGAAATCCGGATTCGAAGCCAACGCCATGGTGGCCTGGCAGGTGGCCGAGGACCGGATCGACGCGGTCGGGGACCAGATGGCCGGCTTCGGCGAGGTCTCCCACTGCTACCACCGCAACCCCACCCCCCAGTGGCCCTACAACGTCTACACCATGATCCATGCCAGGGACGAGGCCGCGTGCCGCGACGCCGCGCGCCGAATTTCGGCGGCGACCGGCGTGCCGGCATACACCCTGCTTTTCAGCCGCCGCGAACTGAAAAAAACCTCCATGGCCTACTTCCCCGCCGGCGACGAAGACGATTGAGGCCCGGTCAAAACAGCCGCCGCAAACCGCCGCAGCCAAGCGGCTGCCGGCCCGTGTGCGTACGGCACCGGCCGGGCCGAGCAAAGGGCGTTTTG
>JAABRJ010000294.1 GCA_011390985.1 Desulfobacteraceae bacterium | reverse complement strand
AGCTCTTTGTTGATTTTTGCATCGATAGAACCCCTCAGGTCCTGTGCAAGATGATAAATCCCCCCATATTTATATCTCAATTTTTCGAATGCAAAATGCTTGAGGTGCAACAAAAACCTTTCAACATACATGTTCAAGAAATTAAGGGTGGGTAATACATTCAGTGTAATGTCTCTTTGCCATACTATCTCCCATCATTTTTCTTTTGTTTCAGCTATAAAATCATCATACAAATGCCCTGACTTTTTTACCCCGCCCTCATGCGTAGTGAAATAATCCGCAATGATCCATTTGCCACCCTCGTAAAGCAATCGGTCAGCGCTGTCGAAAGCATCGGCAAGGCTGATGTATTGAAGTGATTCAGAGTTTATAATGGTTCCGAACTTTTTGTCGGCATTAAAGTTTTCGAACTTAATTTGTGGCAAGGGATAGCAGGATAATTAGCATCCATATGGCGTTTTTGATTCGCATTTGGCGTCAATGTCTCTACGGTGAAATTTTTTTCTTTCAGCAATGCCGCCAGTCCGCCCATTCCACACCCGACATCCAATATGGCAGCACTATGGGTAAAAAATTTACGGGGAAAAGGGGGGAGGATTTGAGAGCGCCGCCCCGAAAGGCGGCGCCAAAAATGAGGGCTGGCACACGGTGCCGATGCTTATGGTTCCAGGTATTCTTTGACCTCAACAGAAGGGCCGTTGACTGCAATCGCCCTGGATTGAAGAACCTTGACAACAGCCTTGATGGGAACCCCTTCTATCTTAAATTTATCTTCGATCCCTATAACCTCAAATATCTCACCGTTATCAATAGCGATCACATAGGCTTCACCGTCATTATCAATAATTTTCATCTTGCCCGTCAGCGTAAGTTCCTGCCCTGCGGTGTATTGCGGTGTCGATGACCCGCCGCATGAAATCAGTATTCCCCCCATCAAGAAAAAGACCAGAACTCCAATTGCAAGCATCCGACTTGTCCTCATAGCTACCTCCTTTTTTTTAGTTTAGTTTATCCATCATGGTTTCGATACAATTACCGAACTTTCATGACCATTTTCGATCCAAAAGAATTTCTTATCTGTATATCGGAGGCCGATTGTCAAAGTCTCCGGTTGCCTGAATCAACAAATATTTCAGCCTAAAACTGCTTCAAAGCATTCTCTTTTTGGTTCCCCTTTCATCATTTTTTCGTAATTTTATTTTTTCGACATGCAGTTGTAAAAATATAACACGCGATTCCTCGGCAAATACCAAATCGCTGTCACGCCCGCCATTGCCTTCTCAACTTCAACGGGCTTAAATCCGGTCCTTCATCACCGCCCCACCACAACCAAAAATATTACCACATCGCTCCCCCACGCGCAATAGACCGGATAGAATTCAGAAATACCTCCGAATCAGGTGCGGTTGCTCGGTGTCAGCCGCGATACCCTCCGCGCGTTTGCAGCGCGCCAGGGATCCCGCACTATCCCCCGACAAAGAAGTGTTTCGAGGTGAAAAAAGCTCGGGTAATCTGGCGCACCAGGTTTTCCAACGCCTTTTTGTCGCACGTCCTGATGACTTGTGCGCATTGGACGTCGCCGATGCCAATTCCGACCAAAGGGGGGGGGCAAGACGGGTTGAATCAAAATCAAACCGTTTATTAATATTGTCCTAACACGTGAGGGTTAATTTAGCGACGTCATCCCCGCTATGGGACGATCATTTTCGATTTGAGGGGTGTCGATCGCAGGGACTGCACCCATTCGCACCTTATTATTATAGCGACCACCTTTTGCCGCTTGAGGTCCTCGAGGCCTTTCTCAGCTGACCGCCAGTTGGAGCGTCATGACACCGATTACCCTGTTGATTATAGTGTTGATCCTCTCATCCGTGTTCTACTTTGTCGGCCGCAAGCGGGCGTTTGCCGTGGCCGGGGGGAAAGGGGCGCGCGGCCTCCACTCCCTCCCGACCTACTACGGGGCGCTGACCGCACTGTGGTGCGCCATTCCCGCACTGCTGGTCTTCTGCCTTTGGCAGATGTTCGAAACCGCCATCGTCACCAACCTGGTGATCCGTGATCTTCCGGACCAGATCAGGATGCTGCCGCCGGAACGGCTTGGCCTCGTGATCAACGACATCAGAAACCTGGTCAGCGGCAATATCGTCTCGGGCGAGATTGACCCCGTAATGCAGATGGCCGCGGACCGTTACCGGAATGTCCAGGCGATCAGCATGGCCGCACTGACCGTCATCGCTTTGGCGCTGGCCGTCCTGGCGGCCTTGTTTGTCCGCCAAAAAATCAATCCCGGCATGCGCGCCAGAAACCATGTGGAAACGGTTGTCAAGATCATCCTGATCCTCTGCTCCACCATCGCTGTATTCACCACCGTCGGCATCGTGCTGTCGGTTCTGTATGAGTCGATCCGCTTTTTCAAAATCATTCCGCTGACGGATTTTCTGTTTGGTTTGGAATGGAGCCCCCAGATGGCCATCCGGGCCGATCAGGTAGGGTCTTCGGGGGCATTCGGAGCGATTCCGGTATTTCTCGGCACGGCGATGATCTCGGTGATCGCCTTGACAGTGGCGGTGCCAATTGGATTGATGTCGGCTATTTATCTGTCGGAATATGCCGGCAAGAAATTCCGGGACGCGGCAAAGCCGCTCATGGAGATTCTGGCCGGCATCCCCACGGTCGTATACGGGTTCTTCGCGGCCCTGACCGTAGCCCCTTTCATCCGGAACAGCGGCGGCATGCTGGGAATGGACATCTCCTCGGAGAGTGCCCTGGCCGCCGGCCTGGTGATGGGAATTATGATTATTCCTTTTGTATCGTCGCTCTCCGACGATGTCATCAACGCCGTGCCCCAGGCCCTCAGGGACGGTGCCTACGGCTTGGGCGCCACCCGATCGGAAACGATCCGGCATGTGGTCATCCCCGCAGCCCTGCCGGGAATTGTGGGCGGCATTCTGCTGGCCGCTTCCCGGGCCATCGGTGAAACCATGATCGTTGTCATGGCGGCCGGTCTTTCGGCCAATCTGACCGCCAATCCCCTGGAAACCGTCACCACCGTGACCGTGCAGATCGTCACCCTGCTCGTCGGGGACCAGGAATTCGACAGCCCCAAAACCCTGGCCGCCTTTGCGCTGGGACTCGTTCTGTTTGTCATCACCCTCTGCCTGAACGTTATCGCCCTTCATGTGGTGCGAAAATACAGGGAACAATATGAGTAACGCAGTCTCTGAAGCATCGAAACCCGAAAAGCCCCTTCGAACGCTGGACATCGTCAACGCCGGTCTGGCCAAAAGATACCGCGCCGAACGCAGATTCCGCCGGCTGGGGCTGGCGGCCATCATCGCAAGCCTGGCATTCCTGTCGATGCTTTTTGCGGATATCTTCTGGAAAGGCCACACGGCCTTCCGGCAGACCTTCATTCAGTTGAACATCCTCTTCGACCCGGAATTGATCGACGCAGAAAATCTGGCCGCCGCCGATTACAACGGGTTTATCCGAAAAGCCCTGGAGCGGGAATTTCCGGAGGTCTCCGGCCGGGGGGACCGGCGCGAGCTGAGCCAAATCGTAAGCCCCGGGGCCGCATTCATCCTCCAGAAGCAGTTGCGCGACAACCCGGAACTCATCGGACAAACGCTCCCCTTGTGGGTGCCGGCCAACGACGATGTCGACATGCTGATGAAGGGCCATATCGATCGGTATGCCCCGGAAGGCGAGCGTCGCTTGTCGGACAAACAGCTCGCCTGGCTCAAACGATTGGAGGAGCAGAACAAAATTCAGAAAAAGTTCAATAAAACCTTTTTTACGGCCGGCGATTCCAGGGAGCCGGAGCTCGCCGGCATCTGGGGCGCAACCGTCGGTTCACTTTATACCCTTTTTATCACACTGCTGCTCTCCTTTCCCATCGGGGTAGCGACTGCCGTCTACCTGGAAGAGTTTGCGCCCAAGAACCGCTGGACCGATATCATCGAAGTCAATATCAACAACCTGGCGGCGGTGCCGTCGATTGTCTTCGGCCTGCTCGGCCTGGCGGTTTTTCTAAACTTCTTCGGGATGCCGCGGTCTGCGCCGACCGTCGGCGGCCTGGTGCTGACCTTGATGACCCTGCCGACGATTATCATCGCCGGCCGCGCGGCACTGAAGTCCGTGCCCCCCTCGATCCGCGAGGCGGCTCTTGGTATCGGAGCGTCAAAAATGCAAATGGTCACCCATCACGTGCTGCCCCTGGCAATGCCGGGGATGCTCACCGGCACGATCATCGGCATGGCCCAGGCGCTGGGCGAAACGGCGCCCCTCCTGATGATCGGGATGGTGGCGTTCATCGTGGACATCCCGGGAAGCTTCACCGATCCGTCAACTGTCCTGCCGGTACAGATCTATCTTTGGGCGGACAGTCCGGAGCGGGCCTTCGTGGAGAGGACATCGGCCGCCATTATGGTCCTGCTGGCGTTTCTGATCGCCATGAACGCGGTTGCTGTTTACCTGCGAAAAAAGTTTGAACATCGGTGGTAACTTGTCATTCATCCAACCCCAAAACAAGAAGGAGTAGACCCATGATCAAGAAGCTCATTCCATTAACCGCAGCAGTCGCCCTGTTGGCCTCCCTCGGGAGCGTCCAGGCACAATCATCGAGGGATTATATCAGCATTGTCGGCTCCTCGACGGTCTATCCGTTTGCGACGGTCGTAGCCGAACAGTTCGGGAAATCCACAGCCAACAAAACCCCGAAGATCGAATCGACCGGCTCCGGCGGAGGATTCAAGCTGTTCTGCGCCGGGGTCGGCGTGGAACACCCGGACATCACCAATTCATCCCGGGCCATCAAATCTTCCGAGATCGAGACGTGCAAGACAAACGGCGTCGCCGAAATCGTAGAGGTCAAGATCGGTTATGACGGCATCGTCCTGGCCAACTCCAAAAAAACCGACGTCATGCAGCTGACCCTCAAGGACATCTTTCTGGCGCTGGCCAAGGAGGTCCCCGACCCCAAAGGCGGCAAGACCCTTGTCCCAAATCCCTACAAAACCTGGAAAGACGTCAACCCGGATCTCCCCGACCGAAAGATCGAGGTGCTCGGCCCTCCCCCGACCTCCGGAACCCGTGATGCCTTTGTGGAACTGGCCATGGAGGGTGGCGGCCAGATGATCGACTCGATCAAGGCCATGAAAAAGGAAGACGAGAAGCGCTTCACGGCGGTATGTCACACGATTCGTGAAGATGGCCACTACGTCGAAGCCGGTGAAAACGACAATCTAATCGTCCAGAAGCTGGACGCCAATCCGGATGCTGTGGGGATCTTCGGTTTCAGCTTCTTGGATCAGAACACCGACAAGGTTCAGGGGGCCTTCGTGGATAGCGTTCAGCCGACCTTCGAAGGCATCGCCGAAGGCAAATACCCGATTTCCCGCCCCCTGTTTTTCTATGTCAAGAAGGCCCATGCGGACGTGATCCCCGGCATGCGAGAATATCTCTCCGAGTTCACCAGCGAGAAAGCATGGGGACCTGACGGTTACCTGACCGACAAGGGCATGATCCCGATGCCGGAGAAAGAACGGAAAAAATTCGCAGAGAACGTTAAAAACCTGACACCCATTCAGTAAGGCTTCGTTGACGGGTCACCGGCAAGCGGGCCGGCGAAAGGCTCCGGCCCGCTTGCCGGTCTTTTTTGGACTGCACCTTTCCGGTGACCCGTTGCGCCATCAAAGCCATCCCAGCCATGACGGCTCCCTTAAGAGTTCGATATTTTTAATATTTGCGCCGTGTTTTATTCCGCTTCAGGGCCGCAGACTACAGGCGCGACCCATTCCCCGGGACATCAGTCTCGAGCCCGCACTTTTTATGAAACCGTCCAAAATGCGACTATTCATGTGAGACCAGCAAGCCATGAAAGATAAAAAAAATCAGGTCCGCCAGAATGAAAAGCATGACATCAAAAAGGACCTTGAAATGCTCAAGGGGATGAAAACCGTCGGCGATCTGACCGTGATCAATCCCCGCATGACGTGCCGGAATGTCGATGTCTTTTACGGCGACAGTCAGGCGATTTTCAACGTTTCCCTGGACATCGGCCGGAACGAAGTCGTCTCGATGATCGGCCCGTCAGGGTGCGGCAAATCCACCCTTCTACGCTGCCTCAATCGTATGAATGACACCATCGATATCTGTCGGGTGATGGGTGAGATCATCCTTGACAATGAAAACATCTATGGAGACAAGATTGACGTGGTTCCGCTGCGCGCCCAGGTCGGCATGGTGTTCCAAAAGCCGAACCCTTTCCCCAAGTCCATCTATGAAAACGTGGCCTACGGCCCAAAGATCCACGGCCTAACCCAGAACAG
>JAABRJ010000293.1 GCA_011390985.1 Desulfobacteraceae bacterium | reverse complement strand
GATGAAATCGTCGAATCGTCGCTGATCAAGGCAGGACTGTGGAACGAGGTCAAGGACCGCTTGGATCAACCGGGTACCAGTCTGTCTGGCGGCCAGCAGCAACGTCTTTGCATCGCACGGACCATCGCGGTGAGCCCGGAGGTCATCCTCATGGATGAACCCTGTTCGGCACTCGATCCCATCGCCACCGCCACGATCGAAGATCTGATCGATGAACTCCGCGAACAATATTCCATTGTCATCGTGACCCATTCCATGCAGCAGGCATCCCGCGTCTCCCAGCGCACCGCCTATTTCCACCTGGGCTTTCTGGTGGAGGTCGGCCTTACAGCGGAATTGTTCACCAAGCCCCGGCACAAGCTCACCGAAGACTATATTACAGGACGATTCGGTTAATTTTAAAAGAGGAATACCCATGGAAAAACATACGGTAAAATCTTATGATGCCGAACTCCTGCAGTTGAATTCGCTGATCAACGATATGGGGCAATCCACGGCGCGTATGGTTTCACAGGCCTTCGAGGCCTTGGTCAGGCGGAATAGCGAATTGGCCGAGAACGTCGCCAAACAGGACGATGCCGTGGATCAGATGCAGGTCGCGGTGGACGAACTCACCATCCGGATTCTGGCCAAACGACAGCCTTTGGCCGTCGACCTCAGGGTGATCTTCTCGGGGCAAAAAATCGCCGGCAACCTGGAACGGATCGGCGATTACGGGGTCAACATCGCCCGCCATGCCGAACCATTGAATCGGCTTTCGCCGAGCATTGAGCTGGGTTCCACTGAAAAGTTGGGCCAGATCGCCCTGCAGATGCTCGGTTCGGTGATGGCCGCCTACAATGCCCAAGACACCGAATTGGCGGTGAAGGTGTGGCATCAGGATGACGAGTTGGATGCCACCTACACCCAAATTTTAAAGGATTTGACGGTCATGATGGCCCAAAACCCGGACAATATCCAGGCCGGTGCAACGCTTCTGTTAGTTGCCCGCTGCGCCGAACGGATCGGCGATCTTGTCACGAATATCGCGGAGAGTGTTTACTATATCCTGCACGGCAAATTGTATCGCGGCCGATCGTGCTAATCCCCCCGGTCAGATTTAAATAGTATTTTCCTCGCCGCCGGGGATCGCATTGTCGGTGAGATCGAACCATTCCCACCACGCGCCGAATCAGGCTTCTGCGGGTATACTGGGCCGAAGGCCCTGGGCCCGGGCGCTCGCGCCTCAGCCGCCCAGATAGGCCGCCCGCACGCGCTCGTCGTGGAGCAGCGCCTCGCCCTCGCCCTCCAGAACGATCGTTCCCACCTCCAGCACATAGGCATAGTCGGCGATGCGCAGCGCGGTAAAGGCGTTCTGCTCTACCAACAGCACCGTGCAGCCTTGGGCATTGATGGCCCGGATGATCTCGAAGACTTCCGCCACCAGTTTGGGCGCCAGCCCCAGCGAGGGTTCGTCTAGCATCAGCACCTGCGGCCGGCTCATCAGCGCCCGCGCCACGGCCAGCATCTGCTGCTCGCCGCCCGAAAGCGTTCCGCCCTTCTGCTGGGCCCGCTCTTGGAGGCGCGGGAAAAGGCCGTTGACCTTGTCGATGTCCTCGGCGATGCCCGCCTTGTCGCTGCGGCTGTAGGCTCCTAGTTGGAGGTTTTCAAAAACGGTCAGGTGCGGCAGGATCCGGCGCCCTTCCGGGGCGAGCGCGATGCCCTGGCGGACCACATTCTCCGGCGGCCAACCGGTGATCTCGGCCTGATTGTAAACGATCCGGCCGCTCCTGGGCTTGGCCAGGCCGGAGATGGCCCGCAGGACCGTGCTCTTGCCGGCGCCGTTGGCGCCGATCAGGGTCACCACCTTGCCCTTGGGAATGGTGATCGAAATTCCCTTGATGGCGTGAATGGCCCCATAATAGACTTGCAGGTTCTCCAGACTAAGCATTCGCGGCGGACTCCTTGCCCAGGTAGGCTTCGATGACGCCGGCGTCGGAGCGGATCTCCTCCGGGCTGCCGACGGCGATGGTCTCACCGTAATCCAGCACCCAGATCTGCTCGCAGATGCCCATGACGACCTTCATGTCGTGCTCGATCAGCAGGATCGAGAGCTTGAACTGCTCCCGGATGCTGCGGATAAAGGCCATCAGGTGCTCGGTCTCCTGGGGGTTCATGCCGGCGGCGGGCTCGTCGAGCAGCAGAAACGCGGGCTCGGTGGCCAGGGCGCGCGCGATCTCCAGCCGGCGCTGGGCGCCGTATGGCAGGCTGGTGGCCTTTTCGTGGCCGTGGTCGGCCAGCCCGACGATCTCCAGCAGGTGCAGCGCCTTTGCGCGCAGCGCTTTTTCCTCCCGCAGGCAGCCGGGCAAGCTCAGCAGCGCGTGCCACCAGGTGGTTTGCTGGCGCAGGTGGGCGCCGATCATGACGTTCTGCAGGGCCGTCTCGTTGGCAAACAGGCGGATATTCTGGAAGGTGCGGGCGATCCCGGCCTTGCAGACCTCGTGGGGCGCAGCCCCGGTGATGTCCCGGCCCTCGAAGACCACCTGGCCCCCGGTGGGGCTGTAAAACCCCGTGATCATATTGAAGCAGGTGGTCTTGCCGGCGCCGTTGGGGCCGATCAGCCCCACCATGCCGCCCCGCGGCACCGCGATGTTGAAGTCCTTGACGGCGGTCAGGCCGCCGAAGCGCATGGTCAGGTCGCGGGTCTGGAGGATGGCCTCGTTTTTCATCGGGCCCCGCCTCCTCTGCCGAAAAAGCGCAAAAACCCTTTCCAGGAGAATTCGCGCATGCCCATGATGCCCTCCCGGCGGAAAAGAATGATCATCAGCAGCACCAGCGAGAAGACCACCATGCGCATGCCCGGAATGCCGGGGATCTCGTAGCCGCCGAAGCTGATGGGGTTTTCGACAAACCGCAGCCATTCCAGGAGCACCGTGATGACGATACCCGCCAGGACGGTGCCGGTCAGGGACCCCAGCCCTCCGGTGACCACGATCATCAGGACGTTGAAGGTCAGGACAAAGAGAAACATCTTGGGGTCGATGGTGGTCAGCAGGTTGCCCAAAAGCGCGCCGCCGACGCCCGCGAAGAAGGCCCCGAGGGTGAAGGAAATCATCTTGTATTTGAAAACGTTGATCCCCATCGACTTGGCCGCCACCTCATCGTCGCGGATGGCCATCAGGGCGTTGCCGAAATTGCTGCGCACCAGCTTCACGATGCAGTAGAGTGTCAGCAGGCACCAGGCGTAGTTCCACCACAGGTTGGCGTAGGCCGGAATGCCCTTGAGGCCCAGGGCGCCGTTGGTCACCCGCGGCAGGTTGTTGGCCAGCACGCGGATGATTTCGGCAAAGCCCAGGGTGGCGATCCCCAGATAGTCGCCGCCCAGGCGCAGGACCGGAAAGCCGATCAGGACGCCGAAGGCGGCCGCCCCCAGCCCGCCCAGCAGGACGGCCACGAAAAACGGCGCCTGGACCACCGAAAACGGCCAGATCGGCGGCTCCAGGATGAACAGCATCTCCTTTTGGGCCGGCGACAATACCAGCATGGCGCAGACATAGGCCCCGATGGCCATGAAGCCCGCATGCCCCAGGGAGAAAAGCCCCGTGAAGCCGTAGATCAGGTTGAGACTCAAGGCCAGAATGATGTTGACCGCGATCAGGTTGATGATCTGGACCTTGTACCCGTCCAGATGGCGGCCGGCGGCCCAGAGAAAGACCGCCAGGCAGCCCACGGCCGCCAGGTTGAGCAGGGTGGCGTTGGCTCTGTTCATTAGACCTTGTCCTCCAGCCTTTCGCCAAACAGGCCGGTCGGCCTGAAGAGCAGGATCACGATCAGCAAAACGAAGGCAAAGGCATCGCGGAAGCCCGCCAGTTCGGGCATGAACGCCACCAGCATGATTTCCACGAACCCCAGCAGCACACCGCCGACCACCGCCCCGCCGATGGAGCCGATGCCCCCCAGGACCGCGGCGATGAAGGCCTTGAAGCCGGGAATGACCCCCATGATGGGCTGCAGCTGGGGATAACGCAGGGCCCACATGATCCCGGAGGCCGCCGCCAGCGCCGATCCCAGCCCGAAGGTCAGCGAAATGATGCGGTTGACCGGGACCCCCATCAGGCGGCTGGTCTCGATGTCCTTGGCAATCGCGCGCATCCCCAGCCCGGGCTTGGTTTTGTAGACGATGTAGATCGACCCCAGCATCAGGACCAGGGAGAGGGCCGGCACAAACAGGGTCAGCGGCAGAACGCGCACCTTGCCGACGATCATGACCTTGGTCAGCCATTCGGGCCGATAGACCTGGCGCGGGATGGCCGAAAAAACGACAACCGCCAGGTTCTGGAGAAAAAACGAGACGCCGATGGAGCTGATCAGGGCCGAAATCCGGGGCGCCTCCCGCAGCGGGCGATAGGCCACCCGGTCCACCAGCACACCGGTGAGGGCGGTGATCAGGATGGCGCCGAGGACCGCCACGGGCCATGGCAGGTGCAGGAGCACGACCCCCCAAAAGACGAAATAGGCCCCCAGCATGAAAATTTCACCGTGGGCGAAGTTGATCAGCCGCAAAATGCCGTAGACCATGGTGTAGCCGATGGCGATCAGCGCATACAGGCTGCCCAGGGTCAGGGCATTCAGGAAATGCTGAACGAACATTGAAGAAGTCATGACGCCTTCACTCCGTGGGCGGACGCGTGGACCCCCGCCAGGCGGCGGCGACCGGTCGGCAGCCGCCGCCGCAAGCAGCTGACGGGGAGGCCGGGCCAGCCTCCCCGTCGCGGGTCGAACCCGTCAATCCGCGCGCGGCTTACAGCTGCGGCTCGATGGTATCGATGTACTGTTTCTTGCCGTCCTTGATCATGACGATGCCGACCGGTTTTTCGGCATCGTGGGTGGCGTTGATGGTGGTGCTGCCGGTAACGCCCTCAAACCCCTTGGTCTCGGCCAGCGCCTGGGTGATGGCCTTGGGGTCGGCGGAGCCGGCGCGCTTGATGGCGTCCAGGACCATTGCGTAGGTATCATAGCCCAAAGCCGCATTGACGTTGGGATCGGCGTTGGGGTGGGCCTTGCGCCAGTTTTCGGTAAATTTCTGAGCCACCGGGCTCATGTTCTGCATGGAGGGATCGTACGGGAAGGTGGTGTGGATGAAGCCCTCTACGGCATCGCCGCCGATCTTGACGATGTCGGGGTGGTCCATGGCATCGCCGCCCATGATCTGGAACTCAGCGCCCAGCTCCTGGGCCTGCTTCATGATGATCGCGCCCTCCGAGAAATACGCGGGGATAAAGAGAATGTCGGGCTGTTTGCTGATCATTTCGGTCAATTGGGCCGTGAAATCCTGGTCGCCGGAGTTGTATTTGAGCTTGGCGACGACTTCGCCGCCGAGCTTCACAAAGGAGCGCTCGAAAAAGCCGGCGAGCCCGACGGCGTAGTCACTGGCCACGTCGATCAGCAGCGCGGCGCGGCGTTTGCCCAGGGTCTGAAAGGCATAGGTGGCGGCACCGGCGCCCTGCAGGGGGTCGATGAAGCAGACCCGGAAAACATACTTTTTGCCCTGGGTCACCAGCGGGTTGGTGCACGAGGTGCCCACCATGGGGACCCCGGCCAGTTCGGCCACTTCACCGCCGGCCATGGCCAGCGAGGATCCGTAGGTGCCCAGGACGGCAACGACCTTTTCTTTTTCAATCAGGCGCTTGACGGCGTTGGAGCTTTCCACCTTGTCGGACTTGTTGTCGACGATGAAGAGCTCCACTTTTTTCCCCAGCACTTCGGGCATTTCCATGTGGGCCAGCTTGATGCCGTCCAGTTCCAGCTGCCCGCCGAAGGCGTTCTGACCGGTCAGCGGCAGATACACCCCGATAGGAATCACATCCTGCGCCCCGACAGGGGCCCCGATCAGCACCAACGACAATAGAACGCTCAGCGAGAGCACACTCCATTTTTTCATGCCATCCTCCTTTTTGGGTTGTTCCATCGGGTAGGAGGAGGGCCGACGCCTTCCGTCCTCCCGGACCACCGTACGAACCTTTTCGTATGCGGCGATTGATGACTTGCGTTGAAACTCGGGGGCCGGGCTTGCCCCCCAAAAAAAAACCCCGCCCGTCGCGGGTGGGGTTTGCGGGGTCAACCGGCCCGGCTATATGAATTTTTTCGGTGTTCGCTCAACCGACTTGCGCCACGCATCCGGCACCGTTATTTTTTTTAAATTAGCAGGTTAAAAAACGACCCTCGCTGACCCGCCCAAGGGCCCCCGGGATGGTGCACCTGCCGCAGCTTTCGACCGGCAGGATATGCAAAAGAGAAACGAAAATCAACCCCAAATCGCATCCGCCCACGGGGGGGGCCGCCGAAGATCTGGGCGCCCTGGCCGCCGCCGACAGACCGTGGCGAGCGATGAATCGGGTTCGGTTTTCCAGTACGCGCGGTGCGCTGCGGCCCAAAAACCGGTTCAGCCCCCCTTGCCCGCCGGGCAGGCAAGCTCGCAGCTGCGGCAGTAGCGGATGATTTTGACTGGTTTTTCGAATCCCGCGACCGGCTCCGCGCCGGCCGCCGCGATGTCCAATTCCATCTGCCGGTTGCAGGCGGCGCGCATATAGGCGCCGGTGCGCGCCGGCAGCGGACGCCGGCTTAAGGGGTCGGCCATCGCCAGCGGGTGGTTGAAAGCCTTCTGGGGACAGGCCCTGCGGCAGCGATCATCGCAGCCGCGGCAGGGGTCGAAACGGATCGGCCCGCTCGGGGGCAGAGGCACATCCAGGGTCAGGCCGCGAAGCCTGACACGCGGGCCGTATTCGGGGGTCACGAGAAGATTGCTGCGGCCGATGCAGCCCAACCCCGCCAGCACGGCGGCGTCCTTGAGGTAGGTGCCGCCCCTTTCAACGTGATAGGGCAGATGAACGGTTTGGATCTCCCCGCTTTCCTCGATCCAGCGGCACAGACGGCCGATGATGGCCGCCAGAATACGGTTTCCGGGCGGGTCGCGGTGGCCGAACCACCAGTCCAACTCGGGTTTTTCGGGGGGATGCGCAACGGCGATTACCAGAACGCTCCGGGCGCCTTCGGGCCAGACCGGCGCCCCGGGTGCCGGGTTCACATCGCTCCGGCCGGTAAACGCGCAGGAGGGCGACTGTTTGAGGTCCTCGATGGCCGCCAAACCGGCCAGCGCGGCACCAAACGCCTTCGCCTTTGCGAGGATCAGGAACGCGGCCTTCAGGCCCTTGTGGTTGCGCATGCTTCACTCCTTGCTGCCGCACGACGCGCGGTCCTGTGCTGCAGCACGTCGGCGGATCATGACCTTCGCCATTGGCGCCAAGACGCCCGTTGAAAAATCCGCTGGTAAAGAGTATGAAGGGGGCGCAAGGGTAAATCAACCGCGAATTTACGGATATCCAGCACGATGCCCGCCAAGATTTTCAGGGTCTTCGCCAATTTGATCGTCCTGACGGGCGTTTTACTGCTCGCCAAGGTGATGTGCCATGCCGCCAGCGGCGCGCTGGTGGGCCGGGTCTTGACCGGCCCCCAGGGTCAAGGGTGGCTGCCCCAGGCCTTCGCCCTGGGCCTGAGCCTGGGGGTGCCCCTGCACGTCATTTCGGTCGGGTTGGTGCTGCAGCAAAAATGGCTGCCCTCCCTCTGGGCGAACACCGCGCGCATCGCGGTCGTGGTTTCGGGCTGCTGGCTGGGGGCGGCGCTGGGAATCAAAACCCTGGTACTTCCGTAACCTCCGGGGCGCGCCGCGCCGGCATCCGGAAATTTCACAAGTTCGACAACCACCGGGAGGTCAAAGGAAACGACATGGCTGCCAAGAACTCCAAGGCGCCGGAAGCTCAGGCCGGCATGCAACGTGTGGTGGCCGAAGCCCGCAAGGCGCGCGAGGCGCGCCTGAAAGGCTACCGGGAGCAATCCCTGCGAATCCACCCATGGATCTGCGCCCGCTGCGGCCGCGAGTTTTCCGGCAAGAATCTGCGCATGCTGACGGTCCATCACAAGGACCACAACCACGACAACAACCCGCCGGACGGCAGCAACTGGGAGAACCTGTGCCTCTACTGCCATGACAACGAGCACAGCCGCTACATCGACCACGTGGAAGGCGCAAACGACACCGCCCCCGAGGAAGACCCGGAGGCCCTGACCCACTCCCCGTTTGCCGCCCTGGCGCACCTGCTGAAGAAAAAACCGGATTAGCCGAACCCCGCAGAGACCTAAACGGCCGGCGGGCCGCGATCGCGACCGCCCGCGCGACGGCCTGAATTCAGCGCAGCACGGAAAGGACACCCCAATGACAGATGAAGCCAAACCCAGTTCTCTGGTGGACATGGTGGCCTATCAGGACATGTCGGTGGTCAGCAAAACCCTGATCCAGAAGAAAACCGGCACCGTCACGCTCTTCGCCTTCGACCAGGGCCAGGGGCTGAGCGAGCACACGGCGCCGTTCGATGCCATGGCGCTGGTGCTGGACGGTGAAGCCGAAATCATCATTGCGGGCCGCCCCCATCGGGTGTCCCAAGGCGAGATGATCATCATGCCAGCCCATGAACCGCACGCCCTGCGGGCCGTCAAAAAGTTCAAGATGATGCTGACGATGATCAAATCCTGACGGCCAGGGCAAAAACAGCTCCCAGCGGCAGCGCAACCCGATGGGCCGGCACTCACCGGCCGATTCGGGTTCGCGTCAGGCTTCCAACCCACCGACATCACCCCGCCGAAGCGGTCAGGGGCCCCCTGACCCCCAAAGGAGACGGCATGCCGTTTGTCAACATCAAGATCACCAACGAAGGCGTCACCCCAGAAAAAAAAGCGCAGCTCATCGCCGGCGCCACCCGCCTGTTGCAGGAGGTGCTCGGTAAAAACCCCCAGACCACGGTGGTCGTGATCGAGGAGGTCGGTACCGACAGCTGGGGAATCGGCGGCGAAACCGTCAGCGAACGCCGCAAGCGCGGGGCCTGAAGGCGACGGGCGCACGCCCGCCGGGGGAGAGGCCGGCCGATGCCGTCCAAGATGCCGGGCACTTCCCCCCGGACCAGGCGAAAAGGACTCCGAATGAACTACTGCTCCCGCTGCGGCGGAAAAATCACCACAGCCATTCCAGCCGGCGATGACCGCCCGCGCCACTGCTGCGCGGCTTGCGGGGCGATCCACTACGAGAACCCCAAGATGGTCGTCGGCTGCATCCCCGAGTGGCAAAACCGGATATTGCTCTGCCGCCGGGCCATCGAACCGCGCTACGGCAAGTGGACGCTTCCGGCCGGATACCTCGAAAACGGCGAACGGGTTTCGGAGGGGGCCATCCGGGAGCTCTACGAAGAGGCCGGCGCCCGGTCCGCCGCGGTCCTGCCCTACGCCCTCTACGACCTGACCTTCGTCAACCAGATATATTTCTTTTTCAGGGCCCATTTGGCCACCTGTGAATTTGCGGCCGGGCAGGAAAGCCTGGATGTGCGGCTCTTCGATGAGGACCAGATCCCCTGGGACGAACTGGCCTTCCAGGTGGTCAGCGAAACCCTGAAACGCTATTTTGAGGACCGCCGGGCCGGCACCTTCACCTTTCACACCGGCCAGATCCGCCGCCCGACGTTTTAGCGCGGCCCGTGGGGGCGCAGGCGGTAGTGCGAAACGATCCATTCCCGGCCGCCGCGATACCCCCACAGCTCGGCGCAGGCCATAAAAAAGATCCGCCAGCGTTGAAGCCAGACGGCCGCCCGGGGGGCGCCGTAAACCGACCCCATCACCGGCAGCAGCGTCTTGCGCGCGGCATCCAGCTTGGCCAGCCAGGCCTCGGCGGTCTTCTGGTAGTGGCGCCCCCCGACGCACCAGTGGTCCTCCACGCTGAGGTGGTCCTGGAAATAGAGCATCAGGTCGTCGGAGGGCATCATCCCACCGGTAAAAAAGTGCCGGCCCATCCAGTTGTCGCTGCCCTCGGTTTCAAAGGCGTAAGCCAGGCTGCGGTGGCTGAAGATGTGCACGAAGAGCCGGCCCTCAGGCTGCAGCCAGCCGCTGACCTGCGCCAGCAGCCGCGGCCAGTTGCGCATGTGTTCAAACATCTCCACCGAGACCACGCGGTCAAAGCGCCGGGGGGTCTGGAAGCGGTTGATGTCGGCGGTTTCCACCGCCAGGTTGGTGAGCCCGCGCCGGCGGCAGCGAGCGCGGATGAACGCCTGCTGGGGCCGGGAGTTGGAGACCGCCAGGATCCGACTGTGGGGGTATTTTTCGGCCATCCAGAGGGAAACCGCCCCCCAGCCGCAGCCCAGCTCCAGGATCTGCATGCCGTCTTCGATCCCCGCACGACGGCAGGTCAGCGCCAGCATGGCCTCTTCGGCGGCGTCGAGCCTCTTTGTGCCGACCGGCCAGTAGCAGGCGCTGTATTTCATCCGCCGACCCAGCACCTTCTCGAAGAAGGCCGGCGGCAGCGCGTAGTGCTGCCGGTTGGCCGCGCCGGTGGCCACGGCGATGGGGCTGCGCCGCAGCCCTTGGATAAATGCCTGCTGGCGCCGGCGCCGCGCCGCGAGATCCCCCCGCCCCTCCACCCGCAGCCGTTGGCGGCTGAGCATGCGGATCCCCAGCCGGATGAGCGGGTCGGGCAGCAGCGCCCGCTCTGCAAGAGCCATCAGAACCTTCATGGGGCCTCCCTCCCGGAGTGTTGTTTCGGGGGCAAAACGATCCAAGCCTGTGCAGGTCCTTTTTATCGGCACCCGTATTCAGCCGGTCGCTAAACTGCCGGCCGTGGGGATCGCAGCTTGAAGCCCGCCGGTGGCAACCGCCGACGCGCGTGCGGGGCGGCCTTCAGGTGCGCGGCGCGGGCCATCTCCATCTCAGGCGCCCCCCCGGGGCGCGCCGCGAAGCGCCAGACGCTGAATGACAGGTTTAAACACCAGGTACAGCAGCAGGGTGGCAATCGGCCCGACCATCAGCCAGACCGCGATGGCGCGCAGGGTGGTGTCCCACAGCAGCAGGACCGCGCCCCAGCCATCGGCCTCGATCAAGGCCAGCACATCCCCCACCGAAAGGGCCAGCGGCTCGACCCGGAAGAGCCGGTCACCGGCCCGAAAAAAAGGGATCAACAGCAGAATCTGGAACGGGTACACGATACAGTTGACCAGTTGAATGGCCGCCAGGTTCAGCCGGAAGACCAGCGCAGCCAAGGCGCAAAGCACGGTGGTGGCTCCCAGCATCGGAAAAACGCCAAGGCTGACGCCACAGGCGATGCCGAGGGCGATCTTGGGCGCCGTGGCCCCCTGCCTGAGCACGGCCAGGATCGGGCGAATCACCTTTTTTTCCCACAGGCCTTGCAGATTCATGGGTTCCTCCGGGTCAAAAGGGTCGCCAGCGGCACCCCGGGTTCCAGGCGAAACAGCTGGACCAGGACATAGACGGCCATGGCGATGTTGCCGAGGCACATGATCAGCACAAACCAGGCTGCGCGCGCGCGGGGCCGCTGCTCCTTGTAGAAGACCCAGATGCAGAAGGTCAGAAAGCCGAAATAGGCATCCAGCAGGGTGGCCCGGAACCACAAATCCGGCCACAGACTGCGGGCGGCCGGCACGATCCCCTGCTGCAGGCTGGCGGCGGTGGTAATCGCCAGCATACCCAGCAGGATAAACACGAAGAGCAGTTTCAAGGCGATCCGCATGCGGCACGCTTTCTTAAAGCCAAAGCAGCAGGCGCACGCCCGGCCCGTGGGTCCTGGGCGCACCGCGCTGCCGCGGGAAAAAACCAATTGGGTAAAAGTAGGGGCATTTTCGGACGTTTCAAGTCCGTTACCCGACCACCACGGGTCGGATGCCCTCGAATTTTTTGCCACCAATCCCATGGCCCCGCGCGAATACCCAGGACTATCCGCGGGCGGCGCTCCAGATCGACGGCCAGCGCCGGTCGCCGGCGTGCTGCAGGTGAGTCCGCACCAGTTCCCGGGCGGCCGCCGTGCCCAGGCGCCGAATGACGGGA
The DNA here is from genome assembly GCA_011390985.1 of Desulfobacteraceae bacterium. Taxonomy (GTDB): domain Bacteria; phylum Desulfobacterota; class Desulfobacteria; order Desulfobacterales; family JAABRJ01; genus JAABRJ01. Next base: position 9,208 of record JAABRJ010000293.1, on the reverse strand, counting down.
AAAAGCTGTTTACAGTCGCCGAGCGACAGCCGCTGCACCACCTGGATGGTGGCCACCTCATCCCGGGTGTGGGGGAATTCGCCGGGGCCCGCCGGCATCTCCTCCTTGGTCAGCAGCTTGTTGTAGACCAGGCTGCGGGCGGCCAGGAGGTCCAGCCGGGCATCGCGGCTGCGGGGGTGATAAAGGTAAAGCAGCGTGAGGCGGTCGCCGGGCCCGGCCAAACGGCCGCGCCCGGTCAACTTGCGGACCACCGGCGCGGAGAGGTAGTGCGCGCGCAGCCGCCCGCGGCCGGCCAGACGGGTATGCAGCGCGCCCCAGAGGCCATGGTGAATCTCCCCGGCCTCGATGTAAACCCGGCCATGCTCCGCCATCCGGGGAATCAGGGCGTCGGCCCGCAGCTCGTCCCGCAGCCGGAAACGCGCCGCGTCCACCGCGGCAAAGTCCTTGACGGCCGCCAGGGCCGCCGCAAACGACCCCGTCATAACGGTTCGGTAGTAGGCCAGCAGGGCAGCGGTGGCCGCCTTCTCGGCAGCATAGACGCGCGCGGCCACCGATCCCGGGGTCAGCTCGGGCGGACGGCCGCCGTCGGCAAAAAAATCATGGATCCCCACCAGGGCTTCCAGAAAAGGCTCCACCTGGAAAATCGGCTTGCCGCGCCGCGACAGGTCCTGGAGCAGATCACAGGTCCGGCGGCCGAACTCCGGGTACTCGGTTTCGCTTTCCAACAGATATTCCGCTACCGGCAGCTCCCCGCGCAGCATGGCGGCAAAGCCCGGGGTGGGCGGCTCCTCGAGGAAAACGGCGTCGTGGGCCGCCATCAGATCGGCGGCCAGCGGCAGAATTTCAGGCCGATGAATCGAAAAAGCCAGGGTGATCAAGTCCACGGGCGTCTCCCCGGCCCCGCACGGCGGGGGCGTTCGCCGTCCCTCGCCGCACCTTTACTTTCTGCGGGGTCGTCTTAGATTACTCGGTGTTATTTTCCCTCTCACGCAAGGAGCTTTCCCATGCTGCTGACAAGCGAAGACGCCTTCGCCGCGGTGGATTTCCGTTTCCACTGGCAAAGCCCCGAGGCCGTCCACACCGAGTGCTTTCATACCGACCGCATCAACTTCTGGCGGGACCTGTTCCCGGCCAAACTCCAGTGCGCTCTCCTCGGCAAGACCGCCGGCGAACGCTTCAGCGTGGCCTTTCCGGCCGGGACCCTGACAGCCCCTCACACCGCCGGCCAGCTTCAAGCGCTCAAACGCCTCCAGGTCAACGACCGCATGCTGGCCGACCTCAATATCACCCTGCGCCGCGGCCGATTCTACCCCAAAGGGATCCTCCGGGACCTGCCGGGGATCTTCAGCGGCAACAACGAGCCGTTCCGCTGCGCCGATCTCAGCGACAGCCACCTGAAGGCCGACTTCAACCACTGCCTGTCCGCCGCCGATCTGGTGGTCGAGGGAATTGTCCGCGAGGTCCGGGCCAAGCATGGCGAACTGGGGGGCACCAGCAACGACTGGGTCGAAGCCGCCCTCAAGGGCCCGGGCATGCAGGTCCGCTGGCAGGGCCAGCCCACGGATTTTTTCTCCGGCCGCCCCTTTGCGCGCGAAGACCAAAGCGACGATCTGGTGTTCTACGAAAAGCCGCGCCTGGTGGATCACCTCGACCGCCAGGCGATCGCCGTGATCACCAGGCTTTACGAAAAGCTGCTGGCGCCCGGCGACCGGGTTCTGGACTTGATGGCCAGCTGGAAATCGCACTTACCGGTGCAGCTTAAACTGGGAAAGGTCACCGGCCTGGGGCTGAATGCGGCTGAGTTGGACGCCAACCCCCGGCTGGACGAACGGGTGGTGCACGACCTGAATCAGGACCCGCGTCTGCCGTTTGCCGACGGCAGCTTCGATGCCGTTGTCTGCACGGTGTCGGTGGAGTACCTGGTCCAGCCGTTTGCGGTTTTCCGCGAGGTGGCGCGGGTTCTTAAAGCGGGCGGTCGGTTCATCACGACCTTTTCCAACCGCTGGTTCCCCCCCAAGGCCATCCGCGTCTGGCAGGAAACCCACGAGTTCGAGCGCATGGGCCTCGTCCTGGCGTACTTTCACGCCTCAAAGGCCTTCGACCACCTGGAAACTTTTTCCATGCGCGGCCTGCCAAGACCCGCGGACGACAAATACGCCATGCAGCTGCTCTATTCGGACCCGGTTTACGCGGTGTGGGGCCAGCGCCGCCAGGAATCGGGCAAAAAATAACGGCATCCGGGGCCCTTGATGTGGTGCACTACGCCCTGCCCTACGGCCCACTGGGGCGGCTGCTGCACAAAACGGCAGTGCGGAAACGGCTGCGGGCGATCTTCGACTTCCGGCGGGAGCGGCTGGCGGCGCTTTTCGCCCGCCCTCGCGCGTAAGGGCGGGCAGCACGCTCCGAAAAGCACCTGGCGCCCTGAGCGCCCCCGCAGCGAAGGCCCAACGGTCTTCAGGCCGCAGGCGGGTCCGTCACTTTTTGATTTTGATGTTTCCCGAGTAGCGCTTGACGGTGGCGTCGTCCACGCAATTGTCGAGTTCCGCTTCGGTTGCCTGGCTGGTCTGCTTGAGGGCGTCCAGGGGGCAGATGAAATCGTTTCCGGCGACGTCTTTGACGCGCACATAGACGCGGTCCTGGGGTTCAGCGGCCATAGTAAACCTCCTTAGAGCGGTAAAATAGGGAGTGTAGGTCAGATGCCGGGAAAAACGGGACGCCGGCATGCGGTTGACTCGTTCAATATAAGTCCCGCTGTCTGCTTCGCAAGCCGCAGCCCGCCGCGACCGTTCATCGAGCAGCGTTTGGGGTTTGAATTTTGGGCCGGATCCGGCTACAGTGATCGGACTGGTGACCCGCCGACCGCACCCGATAAGAAAAGGAGCCCGCCGCCGCCCATGAATCACGCCCGCCTCGAACGCCAGATCGGCTTCATCGTCGAAATCGACCGTCTCAAGCGCGTCATGCGCCAGACCCTTCTGACCGACCGCTGCCGCCACGAAAATTCAGCCGAGCACTCCTGGCACATCGCCCTGGCGGCGCTGGTCCTGGCCGAGTATGCAGAGCCCCCGGATCTCGACCTGCCGCGGGTCGTCAAGATGCTGCTGGTTCACGACCTGGTGGAAATCGACGCCGGCGACACCTACTGCTACGACGCGGAGGCCCGCCGGGGCCAGCTGGCGCGCGAGCGGCAGGCCGCAGAGCGGGTCTTCGGCCAACTGCCGGCCGATCAGGCCGCTGAACTGCAGGCCGCATGGGAGGAGTTCGAGGCCCGCGAAAGCCCGGAGGCCCTTTTCGCCGCCGCGCTGGACCGGCTTCAGCCGGTGCTCAACAACTTCTACAGCGGCGGGGCGATGTGGCGCAAGCACGGCATCCGGCGGCAGCAGGTCGAGCGGCGCATCGCGCCCCTGCAGACCGGCGCCCCGGTGCTGTGGCGCTACGCCTCGGGGCTGCTCGCGGAAGCGGTTGCCCGGGGGATTCTGGCGGACGAAGACGCCGATGCGCTCGCTTCGTCCTGAACCCTGAGGAGGCCGCATGCTGCCAGATGGTATCCAGCCCACCCGAGTTCAGGCCCCTGACGCGGAAACCTCCCGGGCCGGGGGGCGCTACGTTCTCTATTGGATGCAGCAAGCCCAGCGGGCCGCGGAAAACCACGCCCTGGAATACGCGATCTTCCGCGCCAACCAGCTGCAGCTGCCCGTGGTGGTGGGCTTCGGTCTGACCGACGCCTATCCGGAGGCCAATCTGCGGCACTACACCTTCATGCTCGCGGGGCTGCTGGAAACCGCCGAGGCCCTCGCCAAACGCGGCATCCGTCTGGTGTGCCGCCGCGGCGAGCCGCCAGAGGTGGCCCTGGCGCTGGCCCGGGAGGCGGCCCTGCTGGTGTGCGACGTGGGCTACTGCCGGCATCAGAAAGCCTGGCGGGCGCAGGCGGTCCGGCAGGCGCCCTGCCCGGTAGTCCAGGTGGAGAGCGACGTGGTGGTGCCCGTCGCCGCGGCCTCCCCCAAGGCCGAATACGCCGCCCGCACCCTGCGCCCCAAGCTCCAGCGCCTGCTGCCGGACTACCTGGTGCCCCCGCCGCAGCTGACGGCCGAGCGCAGCGCGCTGGGGCTTGCCCTGGAGGGGCTGGCAATCGATGGGGGGCTGGCGGCGCTTCTGGCCGATCTCAAAATCGACCGGGGCGTCGCGGCGGTGAGCCGCTTTTTTCCGGGCGGGACGGCGGCCGCCAAGGAACGCTTCGGGCGCTTTCTAACCGACCGCCTCTGCCGCTACGACCGCAACAGCAACCAGCCCCAAACCGACGACGTGTCGGGGATGAGCCCCTACCTGCACTTCGGCCAGGTATCGCCGCTGTACCTGGCGCTCACCCTCCGAAGCCATGCCGCCGCAAGCCCCGGCGACCGCGACGCCTACCTGGAGGAGCTGATCGTACGGCGCGAACTGGCCGTCAATTTCGTGCATTACACCCCGGCCTACGACCGCTTCGCCTGCCTGCCGGACTGGGCCCGCAGGACCCTGGCCGACCACGCCGCAGACCCGCGGCCCGATCTTTACGGGCGGGCGGCGCTCGAGGCGGCCGAAACGCATGACGCCTATTGGAACGCCGCCATGCAGGAAATGCGCTGCACCGGCTTCATGCACAACTACATGCGCATGTACTGGGGCAAGAAGGTCCTGGAGTGGTCGCCAAGCCCCACGGCGGCCTTCGAAACCTTGCTGGAGCTCAACAACCGGTATTTTTTGGACGGCCGCGACCCCAACTCCTTTGTGGGGGTGGCCTGGATCTTCGGGCTGCACGATCGCGCCTGGCCGGAACGGGCGGTCTTCGGCAAAGTCCGCTCGATGACCGCCGCCGGGTTGGAGCGCAAGTGCGACATCCAGGCCTACGTCGCCAAGTTCGGCCGCCGCGCCGCCGTGGACACCCGCCGGCGGTGAGGGGCGCTGTTCGAGGTTTTTGGCCAACCGATGCTTAAATGGAGGAACCCATGCGAAAGACCCTCGCCCTGACCGCCGCGCTCCTGTGCCTGCTCCTGCCATCGGCCGCCCTTTCGGCCACCGTCCCGGTCAGCGACGCCACCCAGGAATGCCTGGACTGCCACGCCGCAATCCACCCCGGCATCGTCAGCGGGTGGCAGGCCAGCCGCCATGCCCGCACCACCCCCGCTACGGCTTTGGCAGTGGCGGGCCTGGCGCGCAAGGTCTCCAGCACTACGGTCCCGCAGGCCCTGCTGGAAACCGCCGTAGGCTGCGCCGAGTGCCACACCCTGCGGCCCGACGCGCATGCCGACACCTTCGACCACAACGGCCAGGATGTCCACGTGGTGGTCAGCCCGCGAGACTGCGCCACCTGCCACAGCCAGGAGGCGGACCAGTACGACCGCAACATCATGGCCCATGCCCACGGGAACCTGGCCGACAACCCCCTCTACGCCCAGCACCAGCAAACCATCATCGGCCAACTCGAACGCCGCGGCGCGACCCTCGCCGACACCCCGGCGGATGCGGCCACCCGCGCCGAGGCCTGTTTTTACTGCCACGGCACCCAACTGAAGGTCAGCGGCAGCGAGACCCGCGCCACCGACCTGGGTGAGATGACATTTCCCCGGATCGACGGCTGGCCCAACCAGGGCGTCGGGCGCATCAACCTGGACGGCAGCCGCGGGGCCTGCTCGGCCTGCCACACGCGCCACACTTTTTCGATCGCCATGGCGCGCAAGCCGCACACCTGCAAGGAGTGCCACGTCGGGCCGGACGTCCCCGCCTTCAAGGTCTACTCGGCCAGCAAACACGGCAACATCTACGACAGCCTGCAGGCCGATTGGGATTTCAAGGCCCTGCCCTGGACCGTGGGCCGTGATTTCACCGCGCCCACCTGCGCGGCCTGCCACATCAGTCTGCTGGTGAACACCGACGGCGAGCTGATCGCCCAGCGCACGCACCAGATGAGCGACCGCCTCTCCTGGCGCATCTTCGGGTTGATCTACGCCCACCCCCACCCGCGGGACCCCGACACCACCAAGATCCGCAACCGCGACGGCCAACCGCTGCCCACCGATTTCGGCGGCGGACTGGCCGCCGAGTACCTGATTTCAAGCGAAGAGCAGGCCAGGCGAGCGGCCACCATGCAGGCCGCCTGCCTCGCCTGCCACAGCAGCGCCTGGGTCGCCGGCCACCGCGAGCGCTTTGAAAACACCATCCGGACCACCAACCTGAGCACCCTGACGGCCACCACTATCATGTCCGAGATCTGGAGCCGCGGCTTCGCCGCCAAGGACACCCCCTTTGACGAGGCGGTGGAGCAAAAATGGACCGACATCTGGCTGTTCCACGCCAACAACACCCGCTTTGCCTCGGCCATGGCCGGCGGCGGGGATTACGGGGTGTTTGCCGACGGCCGCTACCACCTCAACGGCCAAATCCGCCAGTTGGCCGACTGGCTGGACCTTCAGCGGAGGCTGGCGCAGGTGCCTGCCAAAACCCCCTGAGGGCCGCGGCGCACGCCCCCCCAATCAGCGCGTGGTCAGCGATGCCCCCAGCTGCCCGCAGGCCGCCAGGATATCGCGACCGCGGGGCCGCCGCCGGCAGAAGAAGACGCCCTCGTCTGCAAGCCAGCGGCAGAAGCGCTCGACATGCGCCGGCGGCGGGGCCGCAAACCCCGACGCACCCTCCCCGTTGTAGGCGATCAGGTTGACCCGCACGGCCAGTCCTGTCAGGTAGGCCGCCAGCTTGGCGGCATCTTGGCGGGCGTCGTTGACCCCGGCCAGCAGCACGTACTCCACCAGCACCACCCCACCCCGCCCGGTGGCAAAGGCCTGCAGGGCGGCCTTTAACCGCGCCAGCGGATACCTGCGGTTGATGGGCATCAGCCGGCTGCGCAGGCGGTCGTCGGCCGCGTTCAGGGAGACGGCCAGACGCAGGTTGGGCAACCCCAGACACGCCAGGCGGCGGATGCCGTCGGCATGCCCCGCGCTGGAGAGCGTGATGCGGCGCGGGGCGATGTCCAGCCCGCGCTGATCGCCCATCACCCGCAGCGCCTGGGCCACGTGGTCGAAGTTGTCCAAGGGCTCGCCCATGCCCATGAAGACGACGTTGTCGACCCGCGCCGCCAGCACGAAGCGCGCCGCCCACGCCTGCCAGACGATTTCAGCGGGGCTGAGGTTGCGGCCGAAGCCCATCGCGCCGGTGGCGCAGAAGCGGCATCCCATGCGGCAGCCCACCTGGGAGGAAACGCACAGCGTGGTGCGGCCCGCCGCCGGAATGACCACCGACTCGATGATCCGGCCGTCGCCCAGGGCCGTGGCGAATTTCAGCACGCCGCCCACTTCCCGGGTGGCGACGATCCGGCAGGCGGGCAGCCGCAGGTCGGCGGCGATCCGCCGCGCCAGCTCGGGTGAGCGCGCAAATTCGGGGGCCTCGCCAAAACGGGTGCAGCCTTTCTGGAAAGCCCCACGGTAGACCGCGGCGGCATGGTGCAGCCCCCGCCCGTAGCGCTGGGCCAGTTGATCGGCCAGTTCCCCGCAGGTGATGCCGAAAAGCTCCATGCCGCGCCTTTCGCGTGCCGGCAGATTCGTCCGAAAAAAGCGGATTGTTTATTGCTGCGACCCTCAGGCGCTGGCGGGCGCCGTCAGGGATCCGCCCTCGAATGCGAGAACGGCCGAGACAAACCCGTGGGGCAGCGTGACCACCTTTTTTTGCTGCGGATCGACCACCAGGTTGGTGGTCGCACCTTCGGCGCACAGCGCTGCGTCCCGGCCGATGGCGTAGGCCATCACAAAGGCCTTGGGTTGCAACTGCACCACCCGGCAGGCGACCGACAGCCGGTCGCCGAAAAAAAGTTCCTTGCGGTAGCGGCAGCTGGCTTCGGCAATCAGCATGCCGCAGCCGCAGATGTCCATCTCCGAAAAACCGAGCTGCTGAAGGTAGGCGATCCGGGCCTCCTGGAAAAAGGTGAAGTAATTTTGATGCGCCACATGCTGCGCGAAGTTCAGGTCGTCGCTGCGGACGCTGAGGGAAATGCTGAATTTAGGTTCACACGCCGTCATGGTTTGCCTTTTCGATTTGAGCCGTCAGGCCAGCCCCTGCAGAAACTTTCCGACGATCCCGCGGGTGGAGTAAAAACCGAAATTTTCGATGGCGATCTCCGCAAACGGCACCAGCCGACAGGCTGCGACATCGTCAGCGGCCCTGATCCGGTCGATATCCGCCACCGTGCAGCGGTAGGCCAGATCGACGGTGGCATACACCACACCACCGAATTCGTAGCGGTTGGGGACCGAGCAGAAGTAGGCCGCCGAGACAATCGTCAGGTTCAGCTCCTCGCGGATTTCGCGCCGCAGCCCGACCTCGACGCTCTCCCCCGGCTCCAGGAAGCCGCCGGGCAGGTCCCATGTGCCACCCGCCGGGTCGTGTTTGCGCTCGGCCACCACCAGCCGGTCGCCCTCGGTGATCAGGGCGCTGGCGGCGGCCGCGGTGTTGAGGTAGAAGCCAAACCCGCAGGCACGGCAGCGGAAAGCGGTCGCCGCAGCCGCGGCCAGGGCCTCGCGACCGCATTTGGGGCACCAGGTGAAGCTTTTGCTGTTGGGGTTTTCCATCCAAACTCCGCCGCGCTTGCGGCCGTTGCGGGCGCCGGCGCGCGAAGGCGGCTTCAAAAGGGCCCCGCGACGAACACCAGGACCACAAAGGGCGTGACGCAGAAAAAGAGCAGGACGACCGACACGATGAATGCCGCCTGCTTCAGCCGGTCGGTCCGTTGCGCCAGCCTGCGGCGGTCCAGGCCCGCAGCCCCCGGGCCGTTTTGCGCCAGCCGTTGCGCCGCCCAGACAGCCGCCGAGACGGCCAGGGCGACCACCGGGAAAACGACCACCAGCAGGAAAAAAAAGATGACCAGTGCGGATACGGTTACCATGGAAAACCCAAAGCCGCCACCGGGGTCGATTTTGGCCCGGTCCGGCGGTGGTTGTCAGACGCCGGCTGGTGCCCGCAGGTGCCCCATCACCCCTCCCGCTTGGGGAACCACGGCCAGAAGGCGTTGGTGACCCGCACGTATTCCGCGTAGCCGGGCCGGGTGTCGCCAATGTCCTTCTCCATCAGGGCGACGCCGGATACCTTCAGCAGCAGGAAGGTCATGGTCAGCGGGCTGATGATGGTCCAGGCGTTGCGCGGGCTGGTGAGCGCCACCAGGTAGAGCCCCCACCAGACCAGCATCTCGCCG
>JAABRJ010000291.1 GCA_011390985.1 Desulfobacteraceae bacterium | reverse complement strand
GGACAGCTTTCGGCGGCGGAAACCCAGCGGGTCTTCACGGGCATCCAGCCGGCCCTTCAACGGCTGGCGCAGGTCTATGCGGATGCCGAGGCCTACTTAGAGGCGCGCCGTCAGACCCCCTTTCTCCAGCCCTGGTCCTCGGCCCTGGAGACCTACTTTCGCTACGAGCTCGAAACCGTTCCAGACGGGGTGCGCGCCAACATCCAGGCCGAGCACATCCTGGAGGAAATCCAGCAGCTGGGCGAACTGGATGTGGGCGCGCTGTATCCGCGGGTTCGCTGTCCGCTCCTGATCCTGCGGGCCCTCAAGGGGCTGCTCGCGCCCGACGACATCCTGCTGCCGGATCACGCCATGGCGGAAATGCGCCGGCAGATGCCCCAGCTTCGATGCGTGGATCTCCCCGGCGCCAACCACTACTCGGTGCTCTTCCATCCCAATGCCGTGCGCGATTTTGCCCTGCGGGAGTTTCTGCGACCCGTCTGCTGAATCCTGTGGCCCGGTCACCTGCCTTGTCGACGGGCAAAAAGACAAGCAAGAAGTGGAATCGTTTTTGGCGGGGCCCTCATCAGGAAACGGCCGCGGGGGTGGCGGGCGGGCTTTCCGATCCAGGCTGCAGGGCCGAAGCGATTTCCTGGTTGGTGCGCGCCAGGGCGTCCCGGATGTCTCCGGCTTCCAGCAGGGGGCGGCCGATCACCAGCAAGTGGGCGCCGGCACGGATGGCGTCGGCCGGTGTGGCGGTGCGCTGCTGGTCATCGCCGCGGGTGTACCAGGCGGGGCGAATTCCCGGGCATATTTTTTTGATGGGGATATCGTCGATCCCGCGCAACTCGCGGGCCGAACAGACCAGGTAGCCATAGCGGCTGGCGGCCTCGCGCGCCATGCCGGCCACCATGGCTGCAATGCTGGCGCCGCGGTAATAGCGGCTGAAATGCTCCGGCCCGATGGAGGTCAGGACGGTGACGCCGGCCAGTTTATCCCCGCTGAGGCCTTCCGCCGCCGGGTCATAGCCGGCCGTGCAGTGCACGGTGGTGATGTCGGCGCCGGCGGAGAGGTGCTGGCGCAGTGACTCGGTCATGGCGCTGGGGATGTCGTAGAGCTTGAAATCCAGCATCACGCGGCCGTACGGCCTGATGTCCGCAAGGACCCCAAGCCCGCGGTCGAGCACCGCGCGCCTGATCTTGTAGCCCCACACCCGACCGCTGGTCCGGGTGATGATGTCGCGGGCCTGGTTCCAGGGAAGATTGTCCAGGGGCAGGATGATACGGCTTTCCATGGCAGTTTCCTTGTCGGAGGTGGATCGAGCATCACCCTCGATGTTCCGGGCGGCAGCGCCGGGGGGCACCGGGGGCCGTTGGCGGGGGCGCCGGCGTTGCCTGAAACGCCCTGGCCCCCGCAGCGTTCATATCGGAATTCCGGTTGGACGAAAACCAATTTTTCGGTAAATTCGGGTAGTCCAGAGAAATCCATTGATAAATCCGCGTGGCGGATGCTAATTAAAACCGGTTGACGGATTCCATCCAGAATTTGGTCAAAGATGGACAACATTCCGGATTGAAAACGCATTACGTGCCATCCGGCGCCTTTTTGATCGGAAAAACATAGCTGCTCGAGCTGAAGGCCCTGCCGGGGGGCCTGCAGGGCGGTGCTGCCGACCGCCGGCCGCTGAGAAGGAAAACGCATGGCACCAAATGACAGCCAGCGCAATCTGCTGCGAATGCTGCCCGGCGTCGACCGGATTCTCGCGGCGTTGGGGCGGATCGCCGCAGTCGCCGATGTGCCCAAAGCCGTCCTGGTGCGCTGTGCCCGGTTGACACTGGACGCATGGCGGGAGCGGATTCTCGCCGGCGGCGCCCAGGCGCCCGCCCAAAGCCCGGCCCTGGAAACGATTGTCGAGGAGGTCCTGGGGCGGGTTGCGCAGGCGATGGCCCACAATCTCAGGCGAGTGGTCAATGCCAGCGGCATCGTCGTGCACACCAACCTCGGGCGCTCGCTGCTGGCCGCGACGGTCCTGGATAACCTGGCCGAGATCGCCAGCCGCTATTCCAACCTGGAGTTCGATCTGGCGGCCGGCAGGCGCGGCTCCCGCTATACGGCCGTGGAGGACGTCCTCTGCGAGATCAGCGGCGCCGAGGCGGCCATGGTGGTCAACAACAATGCCGGGGCGGTGTTGCTGTGCCTGGAAACCCTGGCCCGGGGGCGCAAGGTGATCGTTTCGCGCGGGGAGCTGGTGGAGATCGGCGGCGCCTTTCGCATCCCGGACGTCATGGCCAAAAGCGGCGGTATTCTGAGCGAGGTGGGGACCACCAACCGCACGCACCTGAGGGATTATGCCGGCGCCGTGGATGACCAAACCGCCCTGCTGCTCAAGGTCCACAAGAGCAATTACAGCATCGTCGGGTTTTCCGCCGAGGTGTCGTTGCGCGAGTTGGTGGCGCTCGGCGCCGAACACGGGCTGCCGGTGATGGAGGATTTGGGCAGCGGGACGTTTATCGACTTTTCGCACTACGGGCTGGCCAAGGAGCCCACCGTCCAGGAGTCCGTGGCGGCCGGCGCCGATGTGGTCACCTTCAGCGGCGATAAGCTGCTCGGCGGCCCCCAGGCGGGGTTGATTGTCGGGAGGCGGGCGAGCATCGAACGCATCAAGCAAAACCCCATCACCCGTGCGCTGCGCATCGACAAGCTGACCTTGGCGGCCCTGGAGGGCACCTTGCGGCTTTACCGCGACCCGCGGCGCGCCGTGGCGGCGATCCCCACCCTGCAGATGATCACGATGCCCTTCGCGGTCACCCAAGGCCGCGCCCGCCAGTTGAGTGAAGCGCTGGCGGCCCTGGGCGATGAGCGTTTGGGGATCTCTCTGCGCGAGCTGGCCTCCAAGGCCGGCGGCGGCGCCTTGCCGCTGCTGGACCTGCGCAGCCTGTGCGTGACGGTCAGTATACGGGGGCTTTCTGTCAGCCGGGTGGAAGCGGCCCTGCGGGCCGGGACACCGCCGGTTATCGCGCGAATTGAAGACGACCTGCTGATCCTGGATCCCCGTACGCTTCAGGAAGGCGAGGCCGCCGTTATTGTCGACGCCTTCGCAACCTTACTGAAAAGAGCCCCAAATGACCCCAAATGACCCGAAAATTCAGACCCAATGCGGTTCAGGCCGCGAATTTCTCTTCTCCCGCAACAAGCCCCCCGCCAGCGCGCCGGCGGCCGTGCGGGCGGCTGAACCGGCGCTGGGCGCCGCGCCGGCCAAAGCCCCGCCCTTTGCGGCCGATGAACAGGCCGAAACTGCGTTTCTGGCGCGCGCCATGCCGCGCCTGGAAAGCGCGGGCGGCTTCGGGACGCTCGCCATCCGCATCGACCCCCTGGATGCCGGCGACGACGGGCAGTGCGACGGGCAGCTGGAAAGCCTCCGCAGGGATCTCGGGCAGGTGGTGGACCGCTCCTGCCGGGATCAAAACGGCCTCTGGGCCGAGATCGGGGCCGATGCAATCGCCTGCTTTCTGCCCGGGCGAAACGCACCGCAGTGCCGTGAGGCCGCCCGGCGCATCCAGCAGGCCCTCGCCCTGCGGCGCACGGAAACCGTGTCCGTCGGC
>JAABRJ010000290.1 GCA_011390985.1 Desulfobacteraceae bacterium | reverse complement strand
AGTATCTCGCAGATCCTCCCAATATCTGACCGTGTCAACAAATGCGTAACCCCTTTTGCGGTTTGGCTGAGGACGGGATAAAATATTGTGGACCTAAGGAGAAAAAAATGAAAATCGCTACCCATGGGCTCGTCGACAGCGGACTGTGCGGTACCCCGCTGGAAGTGGAACATAATTTCAGCCGGGTCGAATTGATCACCACCCCGGAAATGCAGGTTGACGCATCCGGCCTGGTTCACGGCGGTTTCATTTTCGGCCTGGCTGATTATGCCGCCATGATCGCGGTCAACCACCCCAACGTGGTCCTGGGTGCCGCCAGTGTGAAATTTTTAAAGCCGGTGGTGGTCGCCGACGTGGTCCGGGCGACGGCCCGGGTGAGTGAAGAAAAGGGCAAAAAACGGGGGGTTGCGGTTCAGGTGTTGCGGCAGGAGGAGCCTGTTTTTGAGGGCGAATTCATTTGTTTCGTGCTGGACCGGCATGTCCTGGATTAACTTGACCTGCGGCGTCTGACGACTTTTCGCACGACCTTCCGGAGACCGTTGCCGGCGGGTGACGGGTGGTTTGCAGGCGGCTGTAGTGACGGCGTTTGGGACGAGGGGGCGTTTAAATGTTCTTGCCGGTAAGTGCAGGTGGCCCTCGGACACTTGAGCCCCGCCCCCTGGCTGCGGGCCGGAACTTCAACCAGAAACGGGTTTCGGCAAACCGGGCACGGGTAGTGGTAGGGCTTCCCCCAGCTGATGAAATTACACCCCGGCCGGGAGCAGGCGTAGTAGGTTTTCCCTTTTGGCGTGACCGCCGCCTGAATTCTACCAATGCGGCAGATCGGGCAATGCATGGCCAGATCGTTTTCAAATGCCGCGATTCGCCTTTGAACGCTCTCATACTCTTCGGCCGAATCGGGCGACGGAGGATTGGATTCCGGGGCAGTTCCCTTTCCTGTGTCGCCGCCCGCCGCCCGCTCAATTCCAATCGCCGTCTCACATCTTGGCGATTCCACCGCGGCCAGAGCTTCGGGCCCGGTGGTTGCGCTGCCCTCCTCCCGCATGCTGGTCTGCGGGGCGACGGGGGCCCCGCCTGCGGTTTTTTGATTTTTGTCCGCTTCCGGCTCCGCGCCACCCGAAAGATCGACCCCCGCCGCAGTCAGGCAATCAGGAGCGGAGTCCGCCCCCCTTGGTTCACAGGGTTCCTCTTGCAGCGACGCCCGCCCTTCGCACTCCCCATCGGGGGGAAGATCGCTGACCTCGGCAGGCTGGGACGGCAGGACGCTACTCCCGGATTGGAGTTGCGCATCTTCCGCCGCCACTGCAACCTTCAACACCGCCTGCCTCTGAATCCCGGGTTCCGCCGTCCCTGATTCTTCAACCGGCAGCCCGCCATTTTTTCGGGGAAAAAGCGTTTTCACCTCACCCTGGGAGGTATAGCCGCTTCGGCTGACAACCATGGGTTGGGGTTTTTGACGCCGCTCTTCCGCCCTCAGACGGTACCACTGCTGAAGATTAGCGGTTGGCGCGGCAGACGGATGGCGCGGTGAGGCCTGCGCCTGATTTCTTGCGGGATGGCTGTTTTCGGTTGGCGCGCCGGCAGGCGGCGGCTGCGGTTTTTCGAATCGGCGCTTCCCCTGGTGCAGCAGGGTCTGATCGACCTGTTGCAGTGCGGCGGAGAGCGGTTTTCGGCCGGACAACACCTCCTCCATGGTCTGAAGCAGGTAGGCGACGAAGCTCAGCCCCGGCATGCCGGGAAAGACCGCGTCGTATAGCGCCACCTTTGCCGCAGCCCTCGGCGTCAGCGTGAAGGCCTGACCGTCATTGACCGCTACCAGGCCGTCGGCTATCAGGCGATCCAGAGCGCTCGAAGCGGCGCTCCCGTTTTGCGGATCGATATCGGTCAGATCCGCAAGAAGAGATTTTCGGTTGTAGCGCCTGACAGAGGGGGCACCGCCGGCGCCAAGCTCGATTTCTCTTTCGTGCAGCAGATAGAAAAGAGTCAGGGCTTCAATGCACTCGATCTCTGGGCCGGCGCCCTTCTCGTCAACACCCAAGCGTGCCAGGTGCCGCAGGAGGGCGTGGGTGAATGCCGATTGGATCCCTTGAAGGCCGGCGGCATCGTTTTCCACAAGATCACCCCTTCTTCCGGTTTATCCCGGCCGGCAGGAAAGCCCGATCCGCTGCCGCTTTTGTTGCGACTGTCTCGTCGGGGTGCAGCTCGACGATGTTTTGATCGCCATCCTCATCTTCCCCCTGATCCACCGTGTCCACCGCCCCGGCGCCCCGGGTGTCCAACTTCAGATAGTTTCCCTGACGATCGAACAGCACCGAGAGGTTCACCTTGACTTCGAAATCCAGCCTGTAGGCAATCTTGTTTTCAAAAACCACCAGATCGCCGTTTTTATAGTCCACATCGTCCCGAAGCGACAGGTGGTGCTTGTCCTCGACGATCTTTTCAATGACCCGCCAGTCCAGGTCGCCCGTAATGGCGTCGATGAGTTCTCTTTCGCCGGATTTGATGATTTCAGAATTGGTGATTTTCATTTTCAGCTCCCTTGTGGCCCATCGGTCATCACAAAACCGCAAGAGACGGCGCGACCGCCATCAACCCGCGTGAGAGTATTTTCGTCCCTTGCAATTTAATACTTGAAGGCCGGCCGTTTAGCCTTAAAGGCGGCGGGTATTTTGGCCGAATCAAGGAGGGGTGCAACCGCCCGGCTGCAGGACGCCTCCCGGGGCAGAGGACGCCGCATCCGGTTTGCCCGCGGTATCGAAAGCTTTCCCCCATTCGCATTCACGAACTGGACGCGTTGCGGCGGCGTCGGCTTCTCGACCTGAAGTTGGTGTCGGCCGGCGCCTTCCCGTTCCGGCTGCCCCACCCTCATCCCGAATGCGGCATGGGCTAACAGTTCATGGGGACCGCCACTTGTCTGCCGCCCTGACCCTCCACGGCATCGATCAGGCCATTTCAAACCTTGGCTACAGGAGCGCCGGTTCCCCGAAGGCCCGCTTGATCCTGGCCATTCGCGAGTGTTACACCAATCCGGCAACCATCGAGACACTGCAACAGATCGTGCCGGATGCTCTCATCCGCAAAATCTGGGGCAACAGCGGCTCGGCAGCGGAATTGCGCAGCCGCTGCAAAAACCTGGCGTCGGTGCGTTCATCGGTCAATTCCGATCTCAAGAAGCTTTTTGACAGCGGCCGGAACCCCGAAGGCATCACCATCGGTTCGGCCTTCGTCTTTGTCATGCTGGACGACGCCAAGGACCGCCTCCTGTCCAACCTTGCCCGCGCGCTTCAGCCCGAACAAAGCCTTTCGCTGACCCAGATAGCCGATATGCTGGCGGTTGCCGGGCAGTACCTGGAAAAATTGGGCCTTCAAGAATCAGAAAAAAACCCCGATGACCTGGAGGACCTCAAAGCGGTAATCAGCAGCCTCGGCGGACTGGTCGGTTCTGGAGGCTTTTCGCCGCCTTCGCCAGGCGCTTCTTTCACCGACGCCGAAGCGCCGGCAGCGGATGAAAAGCACAGCGGCTGCCGCGCCGGCGGCCTTTCGGAAGCCGGGTCGGCGGGAGATGACCTTGGCGGCGGCACCGACGAACCGGGCGACCTCGCGCATCAACAGCTCAAAG
>JAABRJ010000289.1 GCA_011390985.1 Desulfobacteraceae bacterium | reverse complement strand
AAAAAAGTAGCGGGGAATCCGCAGGGCGGCATTGGCGGCTTTGAGCGTCAGGGGGGCCGTTTTAACCCCGAAGGCATCCAAATAAGAGGAACTGGTGATCATAACCGTTCGCGATGATAGTCTGTCAGGGTATCGTCAGGTCTGCACATAGTGAACCTGGGCCAACTCGAGGACCTCGTCTCGAAAATCGCGGTGAAGCCCCTGAACGGTATGGATTTCCATTCGTATCAGGAGGGTGACCCGAGCGCCTGGCGGGCCGCACCCCATAGCGCCGCGTCGGGGTTTGTGATGACGTAAACCGGTGCCTGTTTCATCAGCGGCGACATGCGGCCCTTGCGGGTGAAGGCCTCCATAAAAATACCGCCCTGCAGGGCCGGCATAATCCGCGGCGGAATCCCGCCGCCCAGGAAAACACCGCCCGCCGCCATGACTTTCAGCGCCAGGTTTCCGGCTTCAGCGCCCAGGATGCTGACAAACATCTTGAGCGTGGACTGGCAGAGCCGGCACGCTCGCCTTGGATTCAAAGCCGCGTTGACGATGACGGCGGTGGGGTCATCGGCCGCGGCCAATTCCTCGGCCAGCCAGTCCGGCTCTTCGCCGTGCCCGGTATCTTTCAGAAAGCCATAGATGTTGGGCAACCCGTTGCCGGAGCAGACGCGCTCCCAGCTGACATGCGCCAAGCGCCGGCGAAGATACAGCAGCATCCTGGTTTCAAGTTCGTTGTTGGGGGCGAAATCCGCGTGTCCACCTTCGGAAGGGTGGGCACGATAGCGGGCGCCGTCCCAGGTCAGATAGGCCTCGCCGAGGCCGGTGCCCGGGGCGATAACCGCAATGGCACCACCGTGCGCCACGGACCCCCTGTTCAGCACGGCCCGGTCGCCGACCCCAAGCGACGGCACGATGCCGGCGATGGCCTCCAGGTCATTCAGCAGCTGCACGGAGGCAAGATCCAGCGCATCGGCGAGTTGGGTTTCATCCATCACCCAGGGCAGGTTGGTGATCCTGGCGCGCCCCTTTACAACAGGCCCGGCCACCCCAAAACTCGCGCATTCAACTTTTGTATCGACCCCGGAGAGAAATTCACGGGCAAGCGCTTCCAGGCTGGCATAATTCCGGCTGACAAAAGTCGCCTGCGACAGAGGGGCACGCACCCCGGACTCGGGCGCAAAGATCGCCAAATGGGTCTTGGTCCCGCCGATATCCCCGGCCAGAACCGTTTTTTTTGTTTTTTTCAGTGGCATGCCGCCTCCGACTGGCGTCTGCGCGTCGGATCAGAAGCCGGGTGGATCGGGGGGCGTGGAGGGGGGGGACAAAGGAATGCCTCTGTCCATCAGCCCCGTTCGTCACCAACCTCCCGTGTGTCCCTGGCCAAAATATCAGACCAGCCGGATCGAAACTCCAGGATTGCTCCGGCAACCCCGCGGAATTCGTTACCGTATTTGATACTGACCGACCGCGTCTTTGCCGGCTTCCTTGATGGTGAAAAGGGCATGGTCGGCTGCGGCAAGCAAGCCGTTAAAGTCCGAGGCATGCTGCGGAAAGGTCGCTATCCCATAGCTGGCCTGCAGCCGGACCTCAATCCCGTGGTTCAGGACATAGACCGTATTTTTTATCCTGGAGCGGATCTCGTAAGCTTTTTGCAGCGCCTGGGGCTGGTCCAGCCCCGGCAAGACCACCACAAACTCGTCCCCCGCGTAGGCCACCGCGTAGGCCGGTTCTTCCAGGCAACCGGCGATGGTGCCGGCCACTTTCTGAATTGCCCGACTCCCATTGAGGTGGCCATGGGCGTCAACGACCTTTTTGAAATGGTCCAGGTCCATAAATATCAGGGAGACCGGGGTGCCGGTGGTTTTAGCGCTTTCAATCGCTTCGGCCAGCGCCTGATACAGATAGCGTTGGTTGTAGAGACCGGTCAAACCATCCCGAATGGCTTGATTTCGAAATCTCTGTTCGCTCTCCCGCAAAGCCACTTCCGCCTTTTTACGCTCAGAGATGTCCACCAGGGCAATCGCCACCCGTGCCAGGGTGTCCTCGTGGCCGGAGACGACCAGTGATTTTCCCAAAACGAATTTGGGTTCGCCTGTTGCCGTCACGAGCTTCTCCTCGCGTTCGTCTGCGGTATTGCCCGCGGCTGCCACCAGGATGATCTCCCGGGCCATCTTCAAAAAACCCTTTGAGTCCGTTGGAATAAAGGCGCCACGGGGCCCCGTACTCTCGGCAACGCCCATCAGTTCCAAAAAAGCCTGATTATAATCGACGGTCTTGATCAACGACCAGCAATGGTAGACCTGTTGGGGATTTCGCTCCAGGTATTCTCTAAAATCGGAAATCCCGGATGCGATCAATTTCTCTATAAAGGCCTTCAAATGGGAAACATCCCATTCGATCATCGCGATGGGTGCGGATTGAAACAACTGGCGATATCGTTTCTCGCTTTTCTTGAGAGCCTCCTCCGTCTTCTTCAGATCGGTATAGTCTTCGACAATCGCCATAACACCGCTGACGGCGCCATTGCTTTCAGGAATGGGACTTAAATAGTAGCGCAAATGGGTGCAGCCACCCTGGGGATCGCTATGCGGATGCTCGGCGATGACCGGCACCTTTTGAAGAATGCAGCGCTGAATATCAGCAAAGACCCTGGATGCGGCCAGGGCCTGACAATCGGACAGGTTCAATGATCTTGGGTCATCGGCCGGAGGCCAGGAAAACATCTCCAGCATTCTGCGGTTGATACCGGTGATACACCCCTGGATATCAATGGTGAAGATTCCGAGCGGGGCGCTGTCGCCCAGGAGCCGGTTCCTTTCCTCAAAGGCCCGAAGTGCCGCCTCGGCCTGCTGGCAGCGCTGTTCAATGTCCTTCAACATGGCAACCTGGCGGCGCAATGCTTTAACTTCAGATATGATCGGATCTGTGTCCACAGATTCTTGCAGCATAAGCGAATCCTTCGAATTGGTTGGGCTTTTCATTTCAATTTATGGGTCTAGCGGTCATGAGCCGGTGGTGTGCACCCGGCAGGCATTATTGGAAAAAACGTGGCGACAAGATTTGGATGGATTTTATCGCAACGGGGTTGCCAAAGCAATCCTGGGTAAACGGGGTTGAAATTTCACGTTTCGGTTCCTGTTGATTTGATCCCATGACATTTTACGAAACGGGCACCGGAAAGATATTGACCGACATCCACCGCATCGATCTGAGCCGGATGCAGATACTGCTCGGCATAGGTCCGATAGACTCCGCTTTGCAGAAACAGATCGAACAGGTCGGCATCGATATGCTGGTCGTTGCGCATGATGCTCATGATGCGGAGAGCCTCGTTAATTGTTTTCGGTGTTTTATACGGTCGATCGGCTGCGGTCAGGGCTTCGAAAATATCCGCAATGGCCAGGATGCGCGCCGGGACGGACATCTCCTCTTTCTTCAGCCCGCGGGGATAGCCGGTGCCGATCATCGTCTCATGATGGGCACCGGCGAATTCGGGCACGTTCGCCAGATAATCGGGGAATTCGAGCCGGTTGAGCATGATAATGGTCTGAATGATGTGCTCGTTGATTTTGAAGCGGTCCTCGGGCGAGAGGGTCCCCTTGCGGATGCTCAAATTGTAAAGCTCGCCCAGGTTGTACTGAACATCCGGGACCCTCATGCT
>JAABRJ010000288.1 GCA_011390985.1 Desulfobacteraceae bacterium | reverse complement strand
CGGGGTGGGCTAAGAAACCATTATTTGGGAACTCGGCCGAAAAACATTTTTCATACTGAATAATATGATCACCTGTGGTTCGGGACATATCCAGAACCGGTGGTCAGACGGCACCCGCTATTTAGAGGAGAGAGCAGTGCAATGAGCAGCAACTCGCCGGACACAAGCACCACGAATGACCTCGCCAGGCAGCGCACCGACATGGCGGGCAACCGCACCCGCTGGGCCGCCGACCGGACCTTTTGGGCCACCGACCGCACGCAGATCGCGTGGATCCGGACGGCGATTTCCCTGATCG
>JAABRJ010000287.1 GCA_011390985.1 Desulfobacteraceae bacterium | reverse complement strand
ATCGGCTTCGGTTTCGCCATCGCCAAGGCGGGCGACGCGCTGGAGAGCAAGGGTATCTTTATCGACGATTTCCACAGCGTGCAGATCGTCGGGGTGACTTTTATCGCCCTGGCCGGACTGGGGCTGATCGGGGCCGTGATCCAAAGCCTACGGATCGAAAGACGGCTCGCAAACCAGGGCTTCAAACGCATCGAGCCGATGCCCCTGGGGCTGGTGATGTCAATCCTGGTTCTGGCCGTGGGCATCTTCGGCGTCATCGCAATCTTCCGCTGACCCCTCGGCGGTCAGGACCGGTTTGACTCCTCAGGCAGCCTGGACGGGGAAACGGTCCAGTCACACAAGAGAAAATACAAAACACGTGAAACGCCAATTCATCAACCGCGCCACCATCTTTGAAGACCTGAGCGCAGGCGTGGTCCTGGGCATTCAGAGCATCCCGTCCGGCATGGCCAACGGCCTGCTGGCGCTGGTCAACCCGATTTACGGCCTGCATGGCTACATGATGGGCGTTTTTACCGGCGCTTTTTTCACCAGTTCCGCGTTCATGTCCGTTCAGGGGACCAGCGCCATGGCCCTGGTGGTCGCCAGCGTGCCGCAGGTGACCCAGGCCAATTATCCCAATACGCCCCTGTTCGCGCTGGCCCTCCTCACCGGCTTGTTCATGCTGTCGGCGGGTTTGCTCAAGCTCGGTTCCCTGCTCCGTTTTGTGCCCAATTCGGTCATGACCGGGTTCATCAACGCCGTGGCGGTCCTGATCATTCTGGGGCAGTTGGACGATTTTACCGGTTACGTCAGTCTTGGCGGGAACCGGGTGACGCGGACGATCGACCTGCTGCAAAACACCAGCCAGTTCCACCTGCCGACCTTGCTGGTCGGCACGCTCACCATCATCCTGATTCTGACGCTGGAGAAGACCAGTTTGAAGGCCCTGGGCATGGTGGTGGCGATGATCGTCGCGTCGCTCGCCGCGCCGCTCTTGGGCGCAGATGCCGTGGCCCTGGTGCGGGACATCGCCGACATCCCGGGCTCACTGCCGCGGCCGGTGCTGCCGCCGCTGGCGGTATTTCCCTACCTGATCCTGCCCGCCCTCTCGCTGACTTTTGTGGGGTTGATGCAGGGCGCCAGCATCACCCAATCCGTGCCCAACCCCGACGGCCGCTACCCGGACGCATCCGGCGATTTTGTCGGCCAGGGGATGGCGAACCTCGTGGCGGGTCTGTTCCAGGGCACGGCGGTCGGCGGCTCCATATCGGGCACCGCGATCGTGACCAGCGCCGGGGCCCGCTCGCGCTTGGCCAATATCACGGCCGGCATTGTGATCGCACTGGTCATCGTTCTCTTTGGCCGCCTGGTAGGCCTGATCGCCATGCCTGCGTTGGCCGGACTGTTGATCGTGGTGGGTTTCCGGACCTTGAAACCCTCGGAAATCGTGATGGTGTGGAAGACCGGATTGGTGCAGGAGACCGTCATGGTCCTCACCTTTGCGGCCGCGCTGCTGGTCCCGCTGCAATACGCCGTCCTGCTGGGGGTGGCGCTGGCGGTGCTGCTCTTCGTCTTTCAGCAGTCCAACAAAGTCACCGTAAAGGCCTGGGAAATCCAGCCGGGACAATATCCGACGGAAGCCGAGCCGCCACCGGCCGTGCCCCCCCGAAAAGTCACCGTCCTCGTCCCTTACGGCAGCCTGTTCTACGCCGCCGCGCCGGTGTTCAACGCGCAGCTCCCGGAAGTGACCGAAGCCTCGCGGCATGCCGTCGTCATCCTGGCGCTGCGCGGCAAAAAGGATGTGGGCAGCACCTTCCTGCAGGTGGTCGCGCGCTACGCCAGCGGGCTGCGGCGCCGGAAGAGCAAATTGATGCTGGTGGGCGTAGACCCCAACGTCCTGGAGCAGATGGAAAGGACCGGGATCCTGCGGGCTATCGGCCGAAAGAACGTCTTCATGGCGACCGAGGGCGTGGGGCAGGCGTTATTGCAAGCGGTGGATGCGGCCGAAGCGTGGGTAGCGGCACAGCCGGCGGACCAATAAAGGGCGCTGCGGCCCATGGATTCCAATCGGATTGACAGCAGCCAGGTCGGGTGCTAACCAACCCTGAAAAGCCTCCCTTTATCACCCAGACGGCAATCGACAAACAAATGGCGGTCTGCCCGCAGGCTTTTGGCCGGGCACCCCCCGGCCAACGTTCTCAGAGGTCAGATCAAACGCGGTCCGCCCAGAGTGCGGATGATCTCACCCGGAGTTGTCTTCATGACCAACGACACCCTCCCGCCACGCATTCACGTGCTGGCCAAACCGACAGGGTCAACCTGCAACCTGACTGCGCCTACTGCTTTTATCTCAAGAAAGAAGGCCTCTACCCCGGCAGTCGCTTTCGCATGAGCGACGCGGTGCTGGAAAGCTACATCTCCCAGCTGATTGCGTCCCACCGCGGCGACACGCTGACGGTGGCCTGGCAGGGCGGCGAGCCGACCCTCATGGGAGTCGATTTTTTCCGGCGCGCCATCGCGCTCCAGGAAACCTACCGCCGGCCCGGGATGCGCTTCGAGAACACCCTGCAGACCAACGGCACCCTGCTCGACGACGAATGGTGCGCGTTCCTTCGTGAAAACGACTTTCTCGTCGGCATCAGCATCGACGGGCCCCGCGCGCTGCACGATGCCCACCGGGTGGACAAGAGCGGTCGGCCGACCTTTGACCGGGTGATGCGGGGCTTTCGGCTGCTGCAGAAACACGGGGTCGAAACCAATGTGCTGGTCACCGTCAACCGCATCAACGCGCAATACCCGCTCGAAGTCTACCGTTTTTTACGCGACGAGGTCCGCACCAGTTGGATGCAGTTCATTCCGGCGATCGAGCGGATCCACCAGGGCGCCGTCAGCCCCCACCAGGAAGGGACGCGCGTTTCGGAGCGCAGCGTGGCGCCGGAGCAGTGGGGCGGCTTTCTGACGGCGATCTTCGATGAATGGGTCCGGCGCGACGTGGGCAGGGTCTTCGTGCAGACCTTCGAGGCCGCGGTCCGCTCCTGGCTGCATCTGGGTTCATCCGGGATGTGCGTCTTCGACCCCACCTGCGGCTACGGTCTCGCCCTGGAGCATAACGGCGATCTCTATGCCTGCGACCACTTCGTCGAACCCCGCTATCTGCTGGGCAACATCCTGCAGCAGCGCATGATCGACCTGGTCGGGGGCGACCGCCAAAAGCAGTTCGGCCGCGCCAAGCTGGACAGCCTGCCGCGTTTCTGCCGCGAATGCGCGGTGCGCTTCGCCTGCCACGGGGAATGCCCCAAGAACCGGTTTCTCCAAACCCCGGACGGCGAACCCGGCCTGAACTACCTCTGCGCGGGCTACAAATCGTTTT
>JAABRJ010000286.1 GCA_011390985.1 Desulfobacteraceae bacterium | reverse complement strand
GGCAATGGAAGCGCGCCCGTCGACGTGAAACGTATGCTATTGAACGCGGGTCCGGCGAGTTTCCCGGTCATCTCATAGGCAAGCTTCCCGCGGTATTCGGTGGTCATGATACCGAAGGCTTGGCGCGCGATGCCGAACACCGAAATGCTCACCGGGACGTCAACGATCGTCTCACCAAAGCGCGGTAGGCTGCCACCAACGTCGCTAACGCCAGTGGCGAAGCGCTTGCCTTGCACATCCATCTGGACTGACACACCATCGAAGTCCAGCGGTAAATCATTGGGATTTTGAATTCGCAGCTTGACCAGCATTCGCAGCTCCAATCCCTCACCTTGAAGCGGCTCAACGCCCGCAATGATTACCTGAAGGGCTTCGCGGTCCCGAAAGGTAGCGCAGCCGCCATTTAGAAGCACTCCGAAGACAAGCAGTACGAGTAATGCACTCCGACCAATTGTCATGATAGTCTCCATGATCTCCGTCGATCGTCTCCCGCCCTTTAACGTCGCGACCAGCGGCGGCCTCTTTGCAAGCCGGCCGCCGGATTGAGTGGTTCGCTTAGGCGATTTATTTCATTGCCCATGTTTCAAAACGGTTGGCTGTTCTGCATTTGCCATTGTGAAAACCTCTGATAACTTCGATTCGGCCTATAACTATTTGACGGTTATCTGACCGCCCGCATATACCCCTCAAGCTTCTCGAGGCCTTCAGGAAGATTCTTTCGGCCGAAACCGATGCGGAACGAGTTGTATTCATTGCCGTAGATTGTTCCTGGGAGCAGCATGACACCGGCCTTCTCGACCAATTCAGCACAGAACTCATCGACGGCCCCTCGAAGCAGTGCGGGAAAGGCTATCGAACCGGCCTTCGGGCGATCCCAGTGGAAGAGCTCGCCGTGGGACCCGAAGAAGCGGTCAAGCAGCTTCAGGTTCCGCCCGATGATCTGCAGGTTCCGCTCGACGATTACTTCGGCATGTCGCAATGCAAGGGCTGCGAGAAACTCGCTCGGAGCGGAGTTGCAGATGGTCGTGTAGTCCTTGAAGGCCGCAAGCTCCCTGAAGAGTCGATCGTTGCGGGTCGCGAGCCATCCGATTCGCAGTCCCGCGAGTCCGTATGTCTTCGACATCACGCCGATTGAAATGGCACGGTCACTCAGGTCGGCGAAACCTGGCAGACGATTGGACGGATCAAGCTCCAACCCCCTGTAGACTTCATCGGAGAAGATTGTGAAGCCATGTTTCTCGGACAGGGAGGACAGATCGCGGGCGAATTCCGGCGCGGGCAGGAATCCGGTCGGATTATGTGGGAAGTTGACGACCACCACCTTCGTTCTGGAGGTAAGCGCGGACTTAAGGGCTTCAAGATCCAACTCCCACGCGCGCTCTGGGTCGCCTCGCCATTCTGTGATCTCGGCGCCGATGCTGTGCGCGACTTCGCCGAGAGACTGGTAGTAGGGCGCATGGACGATGATGTGATCACCCGCGCTGAGAGCCACGTTCATGAAGTTGAAGATCGCTTCCTCGGCGCCTGAATGGACGAGCACCTGATCAGGTGAGACTGTTTCGTACAACCCGGCGATGGTTCGACGAAGCTCTGGGTCGCCTAAAGACGGCGTGTAGCCGAGCCAGAGCGACTCGAAGCGCTCCGCCGCCCCGGCCTCAAGAGCCAGAAGATCCTGCAGCCGCATGCTTTCGCAGTCTGAGGAGCACATGAGATAGGGAGCAGAGAATTCGTACTTCGCAAAGTAGCGTTCGAGCTTGAAGGAACGGAGTTTCACTCCACGATTCTCCTATCAGAAATTGCGTAATGACAACCGGTTTATCCGGCGCATTATTTTGTTATTACAACTTTAATTTCTTGTGAATTTGTTATGGAAAATTAATCTGTCCCCCCTTTTCCCCATGCTTTTCCCTTTAAACTTCTATCAGTTGCTGTGGCCCGACCCCAAACCCGTTGAATTTTTTTTTAAAACATAAAGTTATCTCGGGTTCACGTACAAAGTGTGGATGCTATGCCCGATGCTTCCAAGGCTATCGAATGTTGTGGCGGTTGTCTGACCGATCCCTTCGTTTCCTATCGAAGACCGTGCTTCCATACCAATCCAAGGGCCGACCGGTTGGCGATATAATCCGACAGTCATATCAACTGGCACAAATGTCCAGTTGAGAATATCAAGTTCTGCGCTGATTCCGTTGGCAGAATCGATCATCAGAACAAGCGCTTCAAGGCCGTCTATTTCATGACCTTCTATTAAGGGAATTCTTGGTCTTGTCCATACTATGGCTGGTCCCATACTATCGTAAGCCCCTTTCACAAAACGCCATTCCAAGGCCTCACCGTATGGGAAATAATTCACACCCGGAAAAAATTTCTGAATCTGCGAGCTCGGAAGTCGTGGAGTTTTAAATCCGTCTGATACGGGCCGGGTTACCCCGCTTTGCGATCTGATGCGCCAGGCATGTGCGATTAAAACTGTCTTTCCTTCCGATATGTATTGGCCTTTGAGAAGTTCAATTTTTTTACCGGAACGGACTTTTTCGATTTTGATTTCACATGTTTTTACCGGAACGCCGCTTAAGAACTCGATTGTTACCCTGGCAATTTTCAAATCATCAGGTGACGGAAATGTTCGCAATGCGTTTGTTAACAATGCGGAAGGGGGGCCTCCGTGTTGCAAATCCATTGACCAAGGGCCGATTACAGCTTCGGTCGGCTCATAGATTCCGTCACCGATTTGCCGGAAGAACGATGTGGGAAGAATCGTATTGGCCATAAAGTTTCTTTCTGTTCTTTATTTTACGTTTCCCATAACCCCAAAAAGGGCTTATCAGACCTAAGTTTTTAAATTTTTTCGGATTTTTTCCTGATCAGGCCGCTGCCAATCATGATCAAGTCGGCCTGTATACCATTTCTGAGCAAGTCCCTGACATTTTTGGATAGGCATTGAATAGCCTTCGGTCAGATTCCATCGTGACAGCCAGACACCAAGATGTTCCTTCGGACCTGAAAAAGGGGACGTCAATGGACGTCCCGCCTTTCGATAGACTTCTCTGGACCCGAACAGGCGGGATCGCACCCGGCAGGTACTCGGGGATCCTTCCTTCGAGAAGCTTCAGCCTTCGAATTCTTCGTTTAAGACGATCCGGTCGCTGAAACGTTTCCACGGGCCGCGGCGCTCCCGGGCGTAGGCACGAAGACGCCCCCACCACTGCTCGCCGAAAAGGACCCGATGGACGGAATAGTCGCGTTTGTCGATTATTCCGTTCACCTCGATCTGCTGGATGCCGAAATCGTTGTAGTTCGGCCCGAGCATGAGGCATGCGGCGATGACGTCGATGGAGTGTTGTTTCACCAGGTTTTTCGAGTAAAGTTTGGAGAGGGCTGCCACTTTCGAGTCGTAGCGAAGCGATTTTGCGATTGCGACGGCCTGATCCACCGACAACCTGTTCAACTGCATGGGGACACCGTAGTCTTTTCTTTCCACTGTGAAAGGAGAAGTGTTTCCGACGATCAAAATATCCATGTCGTTCGGAAGCTTCTCGGCTTGGACGCCCGCAAGCCAGCGCGCCAGCGAACCGAAAAGCAGGACCGTTTTCGGGTAATACTCCGCGACGTCCTCGGCCAACTGATGCAGAGCGTCTTCGAACCTTCGGATTCTCTCCTT
>JAABRJ010000285.1 GCA_011390985.1 Desulfobacteraceae bacterium | reverse complement strand
TTTTTCGCCAAGACTTTCCACGGCGTCAAGGACGTGGTTCAGCATTTCCTCATCGATGAATACGACCGGCAGAAAAACCGGGAGGCCGCCTACGCTTCCTTTGACAACGCTCAGTGCCAGAAGTGCCATCGCAACCTCCTGACCATGCCCGAAAACCGAGGGGCCATGTTGGCCCACCGCACCGTGCTCTATCCCCGCCCGGGATATGAGAAAAAATGCGTGGACTGCCATTGGGACCTCGTGCACAACGACAGCGTGATCATCAATTACCGTAAGTGCCGCCAATTGCCCTATCAGGCCAAGGGGCTGAGAAATCTGTAACTGATCCGCACTTCAAACGGTTCCAGACTTTTCCCGAAAGGAGCGCAAATCATGAGGCGACCCAAGGTGTTGATTTTATCGGGGGTGACGATTCTGGCCCTGATCGCTGTCGGGACCATGTCATCGACCATGGCCCAGCCCAACTACGCCAAGGTCAAAGAATATCGCATTGAACGCAGCCTCCCGCCGGAAGCGATTGCCTGCATCGAATGCCACCGGCAGACCAACCCCGGCCTGTTCAGTGATTGGGCCAACAGCCGCCATGCCAACGCCAACATCACCTGCCTGGACTGCCACCTGGCCCAGCCGGGCGATCAGGATGTGGCCAAGGGGCATGATCAATATTACAGCCGCAAGGATCTGCCCTATGGCGAAGAAAAGTACAAAGCGCCGATTGCCGCCATCGTGACTCCCAAGGACTGCTCCCGCTGCCACCCCGACGAGGTCACCCAGTACAGCAAAAGCAAGCACGCCAACACCATCGAGATCATGTGGAAGATCGACCCCTGGTTGAACAAGGGCATGAACTCGGACAACGAGCGCAAGACCGGCTGCTACCATTGCCACGGCACGGTGGTGGCCATCGACGACCAGGGCAAGCTCGATCCGGCCACCTGGCCGAACGTGGGGGTGGGGCGGCTGAATCTGGACGGCAGCAAGGGGTCGTGTACTTCCTGCCACAGCCGGCACCGGTTCGCAGTTTCCGAAGCCAGGCGCCCCGAAGCCTGCGACTCCTGCCATCTGGGCCCGGATCACCCCCAGATCGAGATTTACGAAGAGTCCAAGCACGGCACGATCTACCACGCCTTCGGGGATGAATTCAATTTCAATGCCGCCGCCGGCACCTGGACCCCGGGGACCGACTATCGCGCCCCCACCTGCGCGGCCTGCCACATGAGCGGGTCGGGCAAGGTCATGGGCACCCATGACGTCACCGAACGGCTTTCCTGGGAGACCCAGGCCCCGTTGACGGTGCGCCCGGGCGACTTTGCGGCTTTCCCCTCGGGGACCGACTGGCAGGCGGAGCGGGAGAAGATGAAAAACGTCTGCCGCGCCTGTCACGGCGACTCCTGGATCGACGACTTTTACCAGGGTTTCGACCAGGCCGTGGAAGAGTACAACGAGATTTACTACAAACCGGCCAAAACCAAATTTGATGACCTCGTGGCCAAAGGGTTGCTGGATCAGACCAAGTTCTTCGACGAACGCCTGGAGGTCGAGTTCTATGAGCTCTGGCACCATGAAGGCCGCCGGGCGCGCATGGGCGTCATGATGATGGCGCCGGACTACGCCTGGTGGCACGGCTTCTATGAAGTCAAGTTGCGCTTCAACAACTTCATGGAGGAGGCGAATCACCTGCTGGAAGCCAACCAGAAGGCCTACGTCGCCAAGGACTTTCCCAACGCCACCGGGGACACTACCCGGCCACCCAAGATTTTTAACCCCAAATAAAAAACCCCTGGAGACCACGCCGCGCTCCGCGACCGCCCTGATCGACAACTGCCGCGGGGAACTCGACGGCTCGGTCTTTGTCCAGGACCCGGCCGCCATGCTGGCTCAGCCCCAGCGGTTTCGCCGGATCAACACCGTCATGGAAAAACTGCTCGACGCCCTCACACGAACAACCCCTTAAAAAAAACAGGAGGTGCGCCATGCCGCACGGTTTCCTGGACCGCCTGCGCTTTTTCCGGCCCAAGGGGCTCGCCCACGGCTGCCAGGAGGAGATCGGTCCCGACAATTGGACCCAGACGCGCTGCGGCCAGCGGGAGTGGGAGGCGCTCTACCGGCGCCGCTGGCAATACGACAAAAAGGTGCGCTCGACCCACGGGGTCAACTGCACCGGGTCCTGCTCCTGGGACGTCTACGTCAAGGACGGCATCCTGGTGTGGGAAACCCAGGCCACCGACTACCCCGCCTGCGGCGATGGGTTTCCCAACCACGAGCCGCGCGGCTGCCCGCGCGGGGCCACCTACTCGTGGTACACCTACAGCCCGGTACGCTTGAAATACCCGCTGATTCGCTCCAGCCTGATGCAGATGTGGCGCGAGGCGCTGGCCCGCCACACCGACCCGGTCGCCGCCTGGGCCAGCATTGTCAGCGACGACCAGTCCCGTCGCCGGTTTCAGCGCGAGCGCGGCAAGGGCGGCTTCGTGCGCGCCACCTGGGACCAGGCCGCGACGATGATCGCCGCGGCCCTGATCCACACCATCAAGGCCTACGGCCCGGACCGCATTTTCGGGTTCTCCCCGATCCCGGCGATGTCCATGGTGTGCTACGCGTCGGGCTCGCGCTTTCTGTCGCTGATCGGCGCCGCGATGATCAGCTTCTACGACTGGTATTGCGACCTGCCGCCGGCCTCGCCCCAGATCTGGGGCGAGCAGACCGACGTGCCCGAGAGCGCCGACTGGTTCGAGGCTTCCTACTTCATCGTCTGGGGCACCAATCTGCCCATGACGCGCACCCCCGATGCGCACTTTTTCAGCGAGGCGCGCTACCGGGGCGCCCGGGTGGCCGCGGTGGCGCCCGACTATGCCGAGTACGTCAAGTTCGCCGACACCTGGCTGCCGGCCCGCGCGGGTACGGACGCGGCCCTGGCCATGGCCATGACCCACGTCATCGTCAAGGAGTTCTACCTCGAGCGCCAGGTGCCGTACTTCATCGATTACGCCAAGCAGTACACCGATCTGCCGTTTGGGGTGGTGCTCGAAACCCGCGACGGCATCGACACCCCCGGCCGCTTCCTGCGCGCCGCGGATCTGGGCATCGACACCAATAACGCCGAGTGGAAAACGGTGGTTTTCGACGGCACCGGGGGCGGCTTTGCGGTGCCCAACGGCAGCATCGGGTTTCGCTGGAACGAGGAGGGCCGCTGGAACCTGAAGCTGGAAGCGGGCGGCCAGAGCATCGACCCCCTGCTGAGTTTGGCCGACCAGCCCGACGGCTGGCAGGAGGTGTCCTTCCCGGTGTTTGAGGCTGACGGCGGCACCTCCAAAAAGGGCCTGGTGCCTTTCAAGATCGTGGCCGGCGCCGCGGGCGCGCTGCGGGTGACCACGGTCTTCGATCTGATGACCGCCCACCTGGGCCTTTCGCCCAAAAATGCGCCGCCGGCGCCTGCGGATTATCCCGCGGACTACGCCGACCCCAAGCCCTACACCCCCGCCTGGCAGGAGGCCATCACCGGCGTGCCGGCGGCCGATGCCGTCCGGGTGGCGCGCGAATTCGCCCGCAACGCCGAGCAGACCCGCGGCAAATCCATGATCTTCCTGGGGGCCGGAACCAATCACTGGTACCACAGCGACATGATTTACCGCACCATCATCAACCTGACCACCCTCTGCGGCTGTCAGGGGGTCAACGGCGG
>JAABRJ010000284.1 GCA_011390985.1 Desulfobacteraceae bacterium | reverse complement strand
TCTCGTACGAGTTCATGGTCCAGGACGGGTGGATCGTTCTGCCCCAACGCGGCTTCGTCTGGGCCAAGTCCGACAACTCCGATAAAATCACCATTTTTTCCTCGACATGCACGCACCTCGCCTGCAACGTCATCTGGAACAATGAAACAAAACGCTTCGAGTGCCCTTGCCACAGCGGCTTCTTCGACAGCAACGGACAGCCCATTGCCGGACCGCCCACCAAGCCCTTGGTCGTCATGGAGCACAAGGTGGAAGAAGGTAAATTGATGGTGCTGATGCCGGCCTGACCGGATCGGCGCAGAAAGGAGAACACCTCTATGAAAGCCAAGAACTTGATGGTTTCCACACTGTTATTCGTTTTAATCATGAGCGGGATGGCGCTCATGGCGGATCGGGTCACCGGAGCCGCCATCCAGACGCTCACGGCCGCAAAAGTCGCGGAGGCCCCGGGGAACCTGGACGACGCCGCCTGGCAAAAGGCAAAGCCCCTCGAGGTGCCCTTCGAAGGCAAGGAGAAGTTCGCCGGCAAGAAGGCCAGCGTGACCAGCCGGGCCCTCTACACCGAAAGCGATGTTTTCTTGCTCTTCAAGTGGAAGGACGCCACCCAGAGCACTACGAAAGGCGCCTGGCAGTTCGACGGTGAAAATTGGAACCGCCTGGAAGGTGACGAGGATCGCATCGCCCTGCAGTTCGAAATTCACCGGATCAACAACTTCGCCACCAAGGGCTGCGCCGTTCTGTGCCACGGTCCCGCGGGGGCTACGATGAAGGAATTCAAATACGCCACCGCATCGGCGGCCGAAAAAGGCGACCTCTGGCACTGGAAAGCGGCCCGCACCGACCCCTACCTCTCGGCCGACGACGGCTGGCTGACGGTCGCAGGCGAGAAGACCGGCCGCAAGGACGATGCGGGCGGGGGCGGAGACAGCCGCAACGAAACCGACGACAAGACAAAGCCGCGCTACATGCAAGACCCTGCCCAGAAGCCCTCTTTCCCGGGCTTTCTGCTGGCGGAAGAGGCGGTCGAGATCACGGATCACTCCGATTTCAAAAAGGGGGATACCCTCACCTACCGCATGCCGAAGAAACCCTCCGGGTCGCGCGGGGACATCAAGGCCCTGAGCCGCTATGCCGACGGCGAGTGGACGGTGATGCTCTCCCGCAAGCTCGACACCGGCAATGACGATGACGTGGCGTTCGACTCCCGGAGAAAGTACAGCTTTGCCATGGCCCTCTTCGACGATTCCGGGGACGCCGATTCCTACGACTCCGAGGCCTTGAGCCTCGAGTTCGGCCGTTGATCCGATAGCCGAACGGTGGCCGGCCTATCTGAAAGCCGGGCCGGCCGCGAGAGTCGAGCACTTAACAGAGAGGAGACGGCATGAGCGCTGCAAAGGCCGCCGGCCTGACGTTGATTCTGGCTGCCGCCCTGGGAATGATTCTCCTTGGCCGGGGTTCCCTGGAATCGGCCGAACCGCAGCTGGTCGTCACCGCCAAGCACGCCATGAAGGCCCCTGCCGGACTGGATGATGCCCTCTGGCAGCAGGCGCAGCCGTTCGACATACGCGTGCGGGGCCGTGACAGCTTCGCCGGCGAGGACGTGACGGTCGTTACACGGTCCGTTTACACCGACGACAGCCTCTACTTTCTGTTCAAATGGCGGGATTCCACCGAGAGCGTCGCCAAGCGGGCCTGGAAATTCGACGGCCAGAACTGGACCTACCTGGATGGTGACGAGGACCGAATCGCGGTGCTCTTCGAGATCACCCGGATCAGCAACTTTGCCACCAAGGGCTGTGCCGTCGTCTGCCACAGCCCGCCGGACCTCCCCAGCAAGGAGTGGAAATTCGCTACCCAGACGGCTGGTGAGAAAGGCGACCTGTGGCACTGGAAAGCCGCCCGTTCCAACCCCGTAAACTATGCCGATGACGGCTGGCTCACGATCGCCGGCAACCCGTCAGGCTCCTACCGGACCACCGGTCGCCGGGCCGACGCCGGAAAGGGCGGGGATGTTTACAACCAAATTGAAGATCGGACTCGGCCCCAGTACATGCAGGATCCGAAAAAGCCGCCCTCCGCACCGGGCTTCCTGATCTACGATGAAGCGGTTGCGATCCCCGAAGGTGCCCTGTTCAAACCCGGCGATGTCATCAGCTACCGCATGCCCAAAAGGGCCGAGGGCTCCCGCGGAGATGTCATGGCAAGCGGCCGCTATGCCGACGGCGGTTGGACGGTCATGTTCTCCCGCAAACTCGACACCGGCCATGACGACGATGTGGTCTTCAACCCCCGGAGAGACTACAGCTTCGCCATCGCCGTTTTCGACAACACCGGCGAAGAGCACTCAAAGGGAATCCAGGCGATGATCCTCAACTTCGAGCGATAGACGGGGGATCGAGTGAAAGGAACGGCGATGAACGGGGCAGGGCACTCATCAGGGAAGCTGCTCACCTTTCTGGCGCTGGACCGCTATGCGGCCCGTATCTGCGGTCTGCGCGTCGCCGGCGACGCCCTGAGCTGGACGCGCTTCTGCGGGTCCCTGAGCCTGGCGCTGGTGGTCCTGCTCTTTTTGACCGGACCCTTCATGATGTTCTACTACTCGCCCACCCCGGCCGCAGCCTTCGACAGCGTGGACTTCGCCCAGTTCTCGCTGCCGTTCGGCGACATCATCCGCGGCGTTCATTATTGGGCCTGGAACCTGCTGCTTGTGGTTTTGGGGATGCATTTGGCGGGCACTTTTCTCACCGCGGCCTACAAGGCGCCCCGGCAGCTCGTCTGGGTCTCGGGGGTGATCGTCCTGCTGGTCGTGCCGCTGAGCATCGTCACAGGCGACCTCCTGCCCTGGGACCAGAAGGGCTACTGGACGACCCAGGTGCGCAGCAGCATCATTTCGTCTGTGCCTGTTGTGGGCGATTTCATGCTGCGGCTGTTGCAGGGAGGGCCGCGCACCGGGACCGTGGCACTCACTCGGTTTTACGTGCTTCATTGTGTGTTTCTGCCCCTGCTGATCGCGAAGCTGATTGCCATTCATTTTCACTTTCTGGCGCAGCGGGGGCTTTCCGAACCGGTTGGGCCAGGCAAAACAGTCCGGGCTCCCATCCCCCTGATCCCGAACATGCTCAACCGATGGCTTATCCTTTTCATCGCCTGCACGGTGGTTCTCGGCCTGGTTTCCGGCTACTGGCCGGCCCCCCTGGAAAGCCCGGCGGACCCCACGGATTCGGCCTACGTCCCCAAACCGGAATGGTGGGTGTTCGCGCTGAATCAGCTGGTGGGTATCTTCAGAGGTCCGCTCATGTTCATCGGCACGGTCGCCATCCCCGGCGGCCTGGCCCTGCTGCTGATCGCTCTGCCCTTCCTGGACCGCTCCCCCGCGCGCCACCCGGCCCAGCGCAAGCTGGCCATGGCCGCCGCGTTTTTAATTCTGGCCGCGGTGGTGGCGCTTTCCATCATGGGGTATTGGGAGCACTTCGTGAAACCTCACCCGTGAGAATCACCCCCAGCGCGGCGCACTTCCCAGGGCCGCCGTCCTCGGGATGACGGGGGACGACGCCCTTCGCATTTACACCCTTACAAACCGCTACTGGTTTTGGTCTCAGAGGCACATGCCAAGGCAAGCCCGAATAGACGCACCTGGGATGCTGCACCCTATCATCACACGCGGGGAATCGAGCGTCGGGTAAT
>JAABRJ010000283.1 GCA_011390985.1 Desulfobacteraceae bacterium | reverse complement strand
CAGGGCGTTGGACTGGTGGCCCACGGGCGTCAGGAAGGCGCAGGAGGAGCCCACGGCCACCGCCATCAACAGGGGGTCCACCGAAACCCCCATGCCCCGGGCCAAGGTGATGGCGATCGGTGCCATGAGCACGGCGGCGGCGGCGTTGTTGACGACGTTGGAAAGCAGCATTGTTCCCACCAGGAGCACCGCCAGGATGGCCATGGGCGGAAAATGGCCCGAGAGCAGCAGGAGTTGCGCGGCGATCAGCTGTGCACCGCCGGTGCTTTCCAGGGCGTGGCCCAGGGGGAACATGGCCCCCAGCAGGACGATGATCGGCCAGTCGATGCTCTCGTAGATGTCCCCCAGGGGAACGAGGCCCGTCACCACCATGATAACTGCCGCGGCGATGAAGGCGATTTGAACCGGCATCAGGTTCAGGGCGGAGAGCAGCATCGCGGCACCGAAGATCCCGAGCGCCAGGAAAACCTGGCGCGGCTGGCCGATCCGCAGGCCGCGCTCGGCCAGCGGCAGGCATTTGAAGGTCTTGAGGGTGGTTTGCAGGGATTCGTCGCTGCCCTGCAGCAGCAGGATGTCGCCGATGATGAATTGCGTCTGGCCCAGCCGGCGCTCGACCCGCCGCCCGCGGCGGGCGATGGCGAGCAGGTTGACCCCGAAATTGCGGCGCAGGTAGAGGCTGGCCGCCGTTTTGCCGGGCAGCGGGGAATCCGGCGTGATGACGGCTTCCATCAGGCGGATGTCGTCCGATCCCAGGGTGTCCTTGCAGCTGCCCTTGCACTCCGCCAGCGCCAGCCCCGATCAACGCCTTCAAATCATCGGGGGTGGCTTCCACCATCAGAATGTCACCGGCCTGGATGACCTCGTACAAGGACGGTGCCGCGATGTGGCGCTCCCCCCGGATCAGTCCGACCACGATTGTCTCCGCCTCCTTCTGCATCGCCGAGGTGAGATGGAAGATGGTCTGGCCGACGATCTTGGCCCCCGCCGGAACGACCACCTCGCTGATGTAGTCCTCGATCTCGAACAATTCCTCCGGCGTGCTCTGCCCCTCCCGCTGGGGGGTCAGCCGCCAGCCCAGCAGCGAGATGAAAACGAGTCCCGCCATGGACACTCCTGCGCCCACGGGCGTGAAGTCGAACATGCCGAAGGCGGGTGCGCCCGTCTCGGCCCGATAGATGGCGATGATGATGTTGGGCGGCGTGCCGACCAGAGTGATCAGCCCGCCCATCAGAGAGCCGAACGCCAGCGGCATGAGCAGCAGCGAAGGCGACCTGCCGCTTTGGCGGGACATCCAGATCGCCACCGGCATCATCAGCGCCAGGGCCCCCACATTGTTCATGAAAGCCGAGCACAGCACCACGATGCCGGTCAGCGTTGTCACCTGCACCATCGGCCGGGAGCCTACCTGCGCCAGACTGCGCGAGAGGCTGTCCACGACACCGGCATTGAGCAGGCCGCGGCTGAGCACCAGTACGGCGGCCACGGTGATCACCGCCGGATGCCCGAACCCCAGGAAAACCTGCTCGGCCGGCACCAGACCGGCGATGAAAACCAGCAGGAGGGCGGCGACCGCGACCAGATCGTAGCGCCAGCGGCCCCAGACGAACAGCACCAGGGTGGCCGTCAGGATGGCGAAAACAACCGCCTGATCAAAGGTGAGGTTCATCTGCGTAAGCCTTAATCGGGAATGGGCGCCTGGGCGCTACAGGCCACACTCTTTCATGGTCTGCGAAACCTTTTGGTACACATCCGAAAACCGCAGCAACCCGACCATTTCATCGCCCTCAAAGACGAAAAGGGTGTCATGGCGATTCATCACAAACAAGTGAAAGCATTTGGCCAGGGTGTCCTGGGTCTGGACCGATTGGCCTGCGGTTGGGGTTTTTAGAAAGCGCTTTACTTGAACGTCGCTGGCCTTGCGGCACAGGTCCTTGAAGGGGTTTTCCCATAAGTTATAGTCTTTTTGCATGGATTTCCAGATATAGCTGAGCCCGAAGCGCTTGACGGTCTCCTCGGCATTGACCCTGCTGTA
Organism: Desulfobacteraceae bacterium; assembly: GCA_011390985.1. Classification (GTDB taxonomy): domain Bacteria; phylum Desulfobacterota; class Desulfobacteria; order Desulfobacterales; family JAABRJ01; genus JAABRJ01. The sequence goes on along the minus strand of JAABRJ010000283.1, from coordinate 1,675 downwards.
GTTCGTCTCCAAACCGACGAACAGATCGATGGGTGAGATTTTTCCGACGATCTCGCCGTCCTTGTTTTCGACCAGCAGGATTCTTTGCTCGGATTCCCCGGATAAAAATTTTTCCTGGGCGGTCTCCAAAGCCGAAAGCGCCTGGTAAAAGGTGGCGCTGTCGGAAATTGTGGGGAATCTGTCTGTCGGCAACATCAGATCTTGCACTTTCATTTTTTCCATGTGACGGTCCTCCTGTTGAAAAGTCCGGTTAAACTGCAACTTCCCGCTGTCCTTTAACCCATTTGAATAACGCCATCACCACCAAAACGACCAGCGCCAGCGACAGGGCGCTGAACCACTGGGAAAACCGGATCGGCGCGGTGGCCAGAATCGTTTGCATGAAGGGCAGGTCCACACTCAAGATGCGGATGACAGGGCCGCCACCCTCGTTCAATAGCGGAAAATCGCCGCCAGCGGCGCCTGCTCGGGGACTTCCCGAGGCGCCACCGCGTACACCGTTCCGCCTTTGATCAGGGATTGGATCGCCGCCAGGTCGAGGAGGTTCTCATCACCGGGTTCTGGAGATTCGTGTACATCGACCCGCTCGGTTTCCGGGATAAAATGACCCCATACCTGAATGCCGACGGGAAGGAAGAGCACATCCACCCGTCCGTGATGGGCCGCCGTAAGCGCCTCCCTCACATCGGTGGTCGTCTGTCCGGTGCCGGCCAATTGGCGGAATTGGGCGGCCGCCGCCTCCCGGGATTGCCTGAAGAGGGGCTCCACGAGCGCCCATGCCGGGCCATGCAGTTCCTCGGGTCTCAGCCCCTCGGGGTTTCCCGGGATCCCCTCGTCCATCAAATGCGGATAGGTGTTGACTTCCCGATAGAGGGGGAAAAGATAGTCGACCCCCGCCAGCACCAGGGGTGAGCGACTGTCCGAGAGCAGGCTGTGCAGCTTTTTGTCGATCATCCGAAACCAGCGCAGGAGCCTGTCTTTGTTTACGGTGCTGATCTCGTGCCCATAAAACACGGCCGCGCGCTTTCCGGCTCCCGTGGGAGTGCCGGTATGAAATTGCAACTGCTTGTCGGCCGGCGCTTCTGGAAACGCCTCGGCGAGGCTTTGCAGTAGCCCTTCCAGGGTGACTTCGTCGACTGTGTGGCGTGTGCCTTCCAGCAACCGCACCTGGTTCTGGCTGAGCGCCAAGACATGGAAAAGGCCGTCGCTGGTCAAAATCGGCAGCAACGGTTTGACAAGAAAGCGCTTTGAAATGACAACCAGTTCTTCAAAGGCGAGCGGCAAACGAAAATGGTGAAACGCGTCGGAGGAAAAAAAGACGGCCAAGCCGTCGCTCTGGCGCTGCCAGAAGCCTTTGTCTTGCAGCAGCCGCTGGGGCTTTTTGAGTATTTCCCCGACCTTTGCGGCTCGCAGGCCTTTGGCCAAGAGCTGCTCTTGGGCCTCGCGCAGCAGATTCCTGAAACGAATCGGGCCCTGTTCCGTCTCCCGCCCGGCCCGATGCGTCGGCATGAACAGTGAAACACACCAGTCGGAATGATCCGTCAGAAAGGTGTGTTTCAATTTCTCCAGGGTGATTCTATCCATGGGCAAGCGCTCCTTTCTCCTCGGTTGGGGTATCGCCAAAAATCTAAGGGCCGCTTACAGACAGTGACCCCCGCGGCCAATCCTTGCCCCC
>JAABRJ010000282.1 GCA_011390985.1 Desulfobacteraceae bacterium | reverse complement strand
GCATCGACGCCGGCGCCCTGGACAAGCTGGCGCCCCTGATGGCGCTGTGTTCGGCAAAAGGGCTGATCGCCCTGATCCATACCAACGAACCGGTCGGCCATCTCTACCCCGGCAAAACCCCCAACACCCTGAGGCAGATATACGATTTGGTCAGGCGCTTTCCCGAAAACAAAATCGTTCTGGCCCACTGGGGGGGCGGGATTTTTTTCTATCAGCTGCTCAAAAAAGAGGTCAAGGCGTCGCTGCGAAACGTCTACTTCGACACGGCCGCCTCGCCGTATCTCTACGACCCGGATGTCTATCGGGTGGCCTGTGAAATTGTCGGCGCTGAAAAAATTCTTTTCGGCAGCGACTATCCGCTCCTCAGCCCGGCCCGTTATTTCGCCGAAATGACGGCCGCCGAACTCTCCCAGGCCGCACGCGACGGCATCTGCGGCGAAAACGCCGCGCGCCTGCTGAACCTCTGAAGGCAGCGCCCGGGGGAAGGCGGGAAACTGCGTCGCGCTTGAGGGGGGGTGCGGCGGGGAAGTCGGGTTCTGCGGTCAAGCCGCATTTCATGGGGCCCTCACAGCCGCCAAGTGATTACCTGCCGTTCGAAGTCAATGCTGTAGTCCACGTTGCGCAGGAAATTCATCCCCAGCAGCCCCTTGAACGGTGAGGGCTCGCCGCTGTGGCGGATGATCCCCGCCCGCAGGTTGTTGACGCGCACGGGGCCCACCTGCACAAAGCTCAGGATAGCCAGTTTGAAGGGGATGTTTTTGCCGCCGACCACCTGCGCCGTCGCCTGCTGGGTGTGCCGTATTTTCAGCCCCTGGGCCACATCCTCATGCAGCGCGATCAGCGACGCGCCGGTATCCAGCAGCAGCAGCGTCTCGACCTGATGGCCCTCGTAGCCCAGGGTGACCGGCACCAGTACCTGGTTGCCCCGAATGATCACCTTGGTTTCGAAGGTGGCCGCATTCGGGTCCCGGCTGCCGGTAAAGTGTTCCGAGCGCTTGGGAGCCGCTTCCCCGGGGGCCCTGACAACCGCCGCCGCCCCTGCCGGAAGCTGCCGCTGCTGCTCACGGCGCCGCAGGGCCTCGCGTTCCTCCGGTGCAAGGTCATCATAGCGGTCCTTGTAGGTGGTCAGGTTTTCGCGGTACTCCGGCGGGACCTTGCCGGCGTCGTCCACATACCGGGTCTGGCCGTCTTTATCGATGTATTTGTAAAACGCCGGGTGCGAGGCGTCCGGCCAAAGCGCCAGGCTCGCCAGAATGCCGGACAGGGCCAGGCGCTTCCACCAGATCGCGTTCATTTCGCAACTCCGCTAACCCGTTTTCTCCGAAAAAAGTCGACTTTTACCATTATCGGCCGCTCCCCCCCAAAGGTTTGGCCGAAAGGCGCCTGCCACGGGTCGCGGCCAGGGGCCGGTGCCCTTCGCCTACCCCTGGTGCAGCAGGCCCTGGAGTTTTGCGACCCATGGGCCAGCCTGGTTGCGGTGCTCGGGGGGGACCATCAGGATTCGGGCGGGGCGGTTGGGGATCAGGCCGTTTGACTTGCAGCCCAGGGTGCCGTTGCGGTAGTCCTGGCGGGCGCCGGCGGGCGCCAAAACCTGCAGCAGGTCTGAAAAGTTCCCGCTGCAGCCCGCCTGGTCGAGGTGCTCGATGGTCTGCAGGAAAACAGTGGTGATGGTCACCATCAGGGGGGTCACCTCGGCGCAGCCGCTCTGGGCGCAGTTGCGTCCCGAGAAGAAACTGCGGCAGCCAAACGGGCGCAGCGGGTAGACCGGGCAGACGGAGGCCGTCAGAAACGGGCAGGGACCCCAGGTGGGATCAAGGTCTTCCTCCGGTGGGTCTTCGCCCGCAAGACAGAGGTCCGCCAGTTGGTTGGTGGTGACAGCCGGCCGGAAGCGTTTTTTCCCGGCGTGGGCTTTTAGACAGGCCAGGAGGGGGTCGCACTGTTCGGGGGCAAGTCCCGCCAGCAGCCGGTATGCCTCCAGGGTGGTCAGGGTCACGTTACGGGTGCAGCAGTGGTCGCAGCCCTTTTGGCAGGCCAGGCTCAGGGTGGCCGCATACGCGTCGTAGAGGCCGTCGATTTGGTCCAGCAGGGCGAGTTTTTGCTCGATGTCCATGAGAGGAGAACCTGTGGCCGGGCTCAGCCCGCAAACCGCAAGAAAACCGCGCCAATGACGGCCCAGCCAAGGCTCAGGACGGTCAGGGCGGCACAGATGCCCGCCAGCGATTTATGAAAGAGGGTTTCCGGCCGCCGTTCGCGGTAGCCGAGCAGGTAGGCCAGCAGCGCGCCGCAGACGAGGCCGCCGCCGTGCCCCCAGTTGTTGATTCCCGGAACCAGCAGACCGAAGACGAACAGCCCCACAACCCACCCGCTGACCTGTTTGTAAACCGCCTGACCGTAGGTGCCGCCGCGGTTTTTGCCGTAGAACAAGGCCGCACCGATCAGGCCGCAGACGGCCGCCGAGGCGCCGATGGTCAGCGCGACCCCCGCCAGGTAGGACACCAGAAAGCCGCCCACGCCGCTCAGGGTGAACAGACTGATCATGCGGTAGGGGCCAAATTCGCGGATCACAAAGGGCGCCAGCTGGCGAAAGGCCATCATGTTGAAGACGATGTGGAGAATGCCGCCGTGCAGGTAATTTGCCGTCAGCAGGGACCACCAGCGGTGGAGGCGGTCGATCGGGATGGTCCCGGTGGCCCCCAGACGCAGGAGGCTCAGATCCGATGGCGCCAGCACGGTCAAGGGGTTGAACGACACCCGGGTGCCGGCGGGGTTGAGCAGCAAGGCGAGGATGAACATCCCGACGTTTAGAAAAATCACCCAGTTGACAAGCGTGTCCTCCCGGCCGAGCCCCCGGGTCAAGGCATTGTTGTGCCAGATGGCGGCGGGCCGGGAGGTGCCGCAGTAAGGACAGCGGGGCTCATCGGCACTGATCAGTTTGCGGCAGTTGGGGCAGAGCAATGAGGAGCGCTTCGGTTCGGGCATCACGGGTCCTGCCTGATCGTTACTTAGGGCTTGACGGGCGGCGGTCTTTGCTTCTATCCTATGATCAAGCCCTTTCAGCCACCGCCCGGCGGTGTTTGATGAAAGTCTGCTTGCCGGGGCCAAGGTCGTCTCAGGGCTCATGAGAGCGTGTTGCAGCTATAGTTGAGATGGTGTTTATTCGCAACCCCACGAAGTCAAATTTTTCGGACGGATTGGAAAGGTGGTTGGATATGGCGCTGCATCCACAGGCCGGAAAGCCTGCGCCGGCATCGATCCGGGCCAATATTCCCCAGCTGGTCAGTGCTTATTACACCCGCCACCCGGACCCCGCCGATCCCGCCCAGCGGGTGAGCTTCGGCACCTCGGGTCACCGCGGGTCAGCACTGAAAAACAGTCTCAACGAGGACCATATCCTGGCCACCAGCCAGGCGATTTGCGACTATCGGCGGGCCAACGGCATAGACGGCCCCCTTTTTTTGGGGATGGACACCCACGCCCTGTCGCAGCCGTGTTTCATCACCGCCCTGGAGGTTCTGAGCGCCAACGACGTGGCGGTCTTCATCGATCATCAGGGCGGCTATACGCCCACCCCGGTGGTGTCCCACGCCATTCTGGTCTTCAACCGCACGCCCAAGGGCCCGCGCGCCGATGGTATCGTGATCACCCCGTCGCATAACCCCCCCGAGGACGGGGGCTTCAAATACAACCCACCCCATGGTGGTCCGGCGGACACCGCGGTCACCCGCTGGGTGGA
>JAABRJ010000281.1 GCA_011390985.1 Desulfobacteraceae bacterium | reverse complement strand
TTGTCCGTGGAGGTGATACGCTCTTGCAGAGCGCCGAGGTCAGTGGCCAGGGTGGGCTGGTATCCGACTGCGGAAGGCATGCGCCCAAGAAGCGCGGAGACCTCGGAACCAGCCTGGGTGAAGCGGAAAATATTATCGATGAAGATCAGCACATCCTGGCCTTCGACGTCACGAAAATACTCCGCGGCCGTCAACGCGGAAAGTGCCACGCGCGCGCGGGCTCCCGGCGGTTCCGTCATCTGCCCGTAAATCAGAGCCGCTTTTGGCAAAACGCCGG
>JAABRJ010000280.1 GCA_011390985.1 Desulfobacteraceae bacterium | reverse complement strand
CCTTCATTTCGTGATAGAGGTCGTTGCCCTCACGGGTTCTTTCGCCGACGCCGGCGAAAACGGAAATACCCCCGTGCTGCATGGCAATATTGTTGACCATTTCCATCATGATAACGGTTTTGCCAACCCCAGCGCCACCGAACATTCCCATCTTGCCGCCGCGCGGAAAGGGAACCAGGAGATCGATAACCTTTACCCCGGTTTCCAAAACGCGCACGGAGGTATCCTGCTCGGTAAAGGCCGGTGCAGCCCGGTGAATCGGCATGGTTTTTTCCATGCTGACAGGCCCCAGCCCATCCACAGGCCGCCCGACCACGTTCAGCACGCGGCCCAGACCAGCCTCGCCCACCGGCATCATAATAGGACTCCCGGTGTCCTTTACCGGCATCCCACGGACCAAACCGTCGGTGACGTCCATCGCAATGGTCCGAACCACGTTGTCTCCCAGGTGCTGGGCGACTTCGACAACCAGATTGTCAGGCTCATCGCTGATGGCCGGGTTGCTGATTAAAAGCGCCGTCAGAATTTCAGGCAACTTGCTTTGCTCAAACTCGACGTCAACAACAGGCCCCATTACCTGCTTTATAAGACCAATATTCTCTCCCATCTAACAACCTCCTATCAAGCTAAATGCGGTAAAATTGGTTACCCCTTAAGCGCTTCGGCACCGCCGACAATGTCCATCAGGTCCGCGGTAATGGCTGCCTGTCGGGCCTTGTTATACGTGAGCGTCAGACTGTCGATCATATCGTTGCATGCCTTGGTGGCATTGTCCATGGCCGTCATCCGCGCAGCGTGTTCGCTGGTGGAGGTTTCCAATAGCGCGTTGTAAAGCTGCACGTAAATGTTTTTGGGCAGCATTTCGCCCAGAAGCTCTGCGGCCGAGGGTTCGCATATGTGTTCGGGCAGATACGGCTTGTCCTTTTCCTCGACCTTCTGGTCCAAGGCTTCGATCGGAGGAATGGGCAGCAACTGCTTGACTGAAGGCACCTGCCGAGCCAAACTGCGGAATTCGGAATAGACCAGATACACCTCATCGTAGTCGCCATCAAGGAAACCGTCTATGAGTGTGCGGCCGGAAAGCGAGGCGATGTTAAATCCGAAACGCCCTCCCACAATCCCCAAATGGGCGTTCACGATCTCCATCTTTTTTTTCCGGGCCCAGTCACGTCCTTTTTTGCCGAAATTTGAAAAAGAAAACGCCACCCCGTCTGCCGCTTTGGCCTTCACGAACTTCTCGGCGGCAGTGATCAGGTTGGTGTTAAAACCGCCGCAAAGACCCCGATCCGAGGTCAGTAGCACAACGTGAACTTTCTTGACCTCTTCACGGGCAACCAGCAGCGGGCTAGCCTCTGCACCGGCCTTTTGTGCCAAGCTCCCCAACACTTCGGCGAACTTGCCGGCGTAGGGTCGGAAGGCTTCCATGGTGGACTGGGCGCCGCGCAACTTGGAGGTCGCCACCATGTTCATCGCCTTGGTGATCTGCTTGGTCTTCTTGACCGCGGCAATTTTTAGTTGGACATCTTTTAAAGTCGCCATATAAGTCAGCCCTTATGCGTTTCTCGAATTATGGTTTGACACCCTGCAGCCAAATTACTTGATGGTGTCTTTGAACTCTTCATCGTAGGCTTTCAAGGCGTCCTTCATCATCGCGTCCAGGGAATCGCTGATGATCTCCTTTTCTTTGAGTTCAGCGTATATCTGCGGGTAGCGTTCCTCGATGAAGGGATACAGTCCGGCCTCGTATTTACCGACGACGTCAATCGGGTATTTGTCGAGAAAGCCGCGGGTCCCAGCGAAAAGGATCATAACCTGTTTTTGCATTGAAAGTGGCTGATATTGCGGTTGTTTGAGGATTTCAACCAGCCGCTGGCCACGGGTGAGCTGGCGCTGAGTGGAGGCATCAAGGTCGCTGCCGAAAGCCGCGAAGGCTTCCAGCTCGCGGAACTGGGCCATATCCAGGCGCAAGGTTCCCGCCACCTGCTTCATGGCCTTGACCTGGGCTGCGCCACCGACCCGCGAAACGGAGAGGCCGACGTTGATCGCTGGCCGCACACCGGCAAAAAAGAGCGCCGGCTCGAGGTAAATCTGGCCGTCGGTAATGGAAATCACGTTTGTGGGAATGTAAGCCGAAACGTCGCCGGCCTGGGTTTCGATGATGGGCAGCGCCGTCAGGGAGCCGGCCCCCAGTTCGTCGTTCAGCTTGGCAGAGCGCTCCAGCAGACGGGAGTGGTTGTAAAAAATGTCGCCGGGAAAGGCCTCGCGTCCGGGGGGACGCCTGAGCAGCAGGGAAACCTGCCGATAGGCGACCGCCTGTTTGGAAAGGTCGTCATAGATAATCAGTGCATGCTGGCCTTTGTCCCGGAAGTACTCACCCATGGCGCATCCGGCGTAGGGGGCGACGTACTGCAGGGTGGCCGGGTCACTGGCGCAGGCCGCGACCACTGTAGTGTATTTCATGGCGCCTTCCCGTTCAAGAACGGCCACCACCTGGGCAACTGTCGACTTTTTCTGCCCACATGCAACGTAAATGCAGAAAACATCGGTTTCTTTCTGGGCGATGATGGCATCCACGGCACAAGCTGTTTTCCCGATCTGGCGGTCCCCAATGATAAGCTCACGCTGACCCTTTCCAACCGGCGTCATGGCGTCGACCGCTTTCAACCCGGTATAGCAGGGTTGATGAACACTTTTACGGGCAATGACGCCGGGCGCCACCATTTCCACGCGGCGCGTTTCGGCCCCTTCGATGGGCCCCTTGCCGTCTATCGGTTCGCCCACGGCGGACAACACCCGGCCGAGGACCGCCTCGCCGACCGGCACTTGAGCGATCCGGCCGGTGCGCTTGACCAGATCCCCCTCCTTGATGTGGAAGTCTTCACCCATGACGGCCACACCGACGTTGTCCTCTTCAAGGTTGAGGACCAGCCCGAGAATGCCGCCCGGGAACTCTACCAGTTCCATGGCCATGACCTTCTCGAGGCCGTAGACACGGGCAATGCCGTCACCCACCGACAAGACAATCCCGGTTTCGCTCAGCTCGACCTTCTTGTCGTAATCCGTGATCTGCTCCTTGATGATCTGACTTATTTCTTCAGCTCTTAGTTCCATTAGACACTCTCACCCTTCTTTAAAGATTCCCTCATGTTGAGTAATTGAGTTCTGACACTACCATCCAAAACAAGATCCCCAATCCTGGTAATAATCCCCCCGATCAGGTCGGGATCCTGTTCCACCTCCAGAATGATATTTCGCCCGGTCTTTTTGGACAGGGCGTCGCGAATCTTTTCAACGGTTTCGGATGAAAGCTCCGTGGCCGACACCAGGCTGGCGCGAGCAATCCCCTTGAGTTCGTCGGCAAGCTTCTGATAAAACTCACTAATATTGCTGATAAAATTAATACGCCCCTTGTCAAACACCAAAAGCAGGAATGAGGACATCACCTTTG
>JAABRJ010000292.1 GCA_011390985.1 Desulfobacteraceae bacterium | reverse complement strand
ATGGTCCTGGAAAGCCGGCTGGTCTACAATCTGATCGATACCTTTTTCGGCGGTCGCGGGGACGGCAAGGCCAAGATCGAGGGCCGCGAGTTCACCCCGATTGAGACCGTCATGATCCGGAAGGTGGTTGCCGCCTGTCTCGAGGCCCTCAAAAAGGCATGGAGCCCGGTGGAGCTGATCGATACCGTCTTCGTGCGCTCGGAGATGAACCCCCAGTTCGCGGCGGTGCTGCTGCCCTCGGACCTGGTGATCGCGTCGCGCTTCGAGGTGGAACTGGAGCAAAGCGCGGGTCTCATTACGGTCAGCCTGCCGTACGCGATGATCGAACCCATTCGCGGCAAGCTGAACGCCGGCTTCCAGAGCGACGCGCTTGAAGTCGACCAGGCCTGGCAGCGGCGCGTGCGGGAAATTCTGCACGCCGCAGCCGTGAACTTCGCTGTGGGGCTGGGCGCAACCGAAATAACGGGCGAGCGCCTGATTCACCTCAGGGTCGGGGACGTGATTCAACTGGACAATAACGCCGAAGAGCGCCTGACCGGACTGGTGGAGGGCGTTCCCAAGTTCAAGGGCTTTGCCGGCGTCCACCGCGGATGCCAAGCCTTCAAGATTGACAGCCGATTGGAGTAGACGCGAGATGGACGCACACAACACGACGGCAGCGGCAGCCGCCACCGAGGGCCCCGGAGCGGCGGTCAGCGGCGGCGGGGAGCGGGACCTGGACTTTATCCTCGACATTCCCCTGGAATTGTCGGTGGAACTCGGGCGTACCCGGATGCTGGTCAACGACCTGCTGCAGCTGGGCCAGGGGGCGATCGTGCAGCTGGACAAGCTGGCCGGCGAGCCCCTGGAGATCTTCATCAACCGCAAACTGGTGGCCCGCGGCGAGGTGGTGGTGGTCAACGAAAAATTCGGCGTGCGGCTGACCGACATCATCAGCCCCACGGAACGGGTCCGCACCCTCGGCTGAACCGGTCGCCGGGCGACAGACCGCGGTCAGGAACCCAAGGAACGCGCATGGCTGGATTTTCCCCCCCGGCGGCCGCAGCGCCGCCGGAATTGTGGTTTTCACTGCTCAAAAGCGCGGCGATGCTCTGCATCGTTCTGGCGCTGCTGGTCGGGGCGCTTTACCTGATGCGGCGCCTGTTCGTTCAGCGGGGCGCGCTGGGCGTTGCCGGCATCATCAAGACCCTTGCGACCCAGTACGTGGCGCCCAAAGAGCGGGTCATTCTGCTGGATGTGCTGGGCGAAAAGCTGCTGATCGGGGCGACTCCCCACACCATCACCCTCCTGGCCCGGCTGCCTGCCGAGTGTCAGGCACCCGCGCCGCTGGTTCCCGGTTCGGCCGGTTTTTTTAAAGACATCTTCAAACGGACCCTTCAGCGGGGCGACCGGCCGGGCGCCTGAAGGCCCCGGTACACCGGCCGCACGATGACAGGCAGGCCAAGATGAACGCCCTTTACGCCAAAAGATGGACCCTTTTCAGCCTCCTGCTCGCAGCGGCGCTGCTGGCGGCCGCCGCGGCGCCCGCGGCAGCGGCGCCGCTGCCGCTGCCCGCTTTCCAGATCGGCGTGGAAGAGGCCCGGACCCCCGAAGAGGTGGCCGTGGTCCTGCAGATCATCGCCCTGCTGACGATCCTTTCCCTGGCCCCGGCGATCCTGGTACTGATGACCTCCTTCACCCGGTTGGTGGTGGTGTTCAATTTTCTGCGCCAGGCGATCGGGGTGCAGCAGGCACCGCCCAACCAGGTGTTGATCGGGCTGGCGCTCTTCATCACCTTCTTCGTGATGGCGCCGGTCTGGCAGCAGGTCCACCAGACGGCCCTGCGGCCCTACCTCGACAAGGAAATCTCCTACCAGCAGGCCTTCGAGAGCGCCCAAACCCCGGTGCGCAAGTTCATGCTGGCCAACACGCGCGAAAAGGACCTGGCGCTTTTCGTGAAAGTTTCCGGGGCCGAGCGGCCTCGCACGCCAGCGGATGTCGCCATGCTGGCCCTGATCCCGGCCTTCGTGATCAGCGAGCTGAAAACCGCCTTTATCATCGGGTTCGTGCTTTACGTGCCGTTTCTGGTGATCGACATGGTGGTGGCCAGCGTACTGCTTTCCATGGGCATGATGATGCTGCCCCCGGTGATGATCTCGCTGCCGTTCAAACTGATGCTTTTCGTCCTCGTGGACGGCTGGAATATCGTGATCGGCTCGCTGATCAAGAGCTTCGGGGTCGTGTGAGATGACGCCTGAATTCGTGGTCAGTTTTGCCAAGGAGGCCATCACCCTGACCATCCTGATTTCCATGCCGCTGCTCGGCCTGGGGCTGATCGTGGGACTGGCGGTGAGCATTTTCCAGGCGGTCACCTCGGTCCAGGAAATGACCCTCAGCTTCATTCCCAAAATCCTGGCGGTATTGCTGGGCCTGCTTTTTTTTGCGCCCTGGATGCTCCAGCGGCTGGTGGGCTTCACCCAGCAGATCATCACCAACATCCCGCTTTATATCCGCTGAAATGGAGCTGCTGAACTTTTCCCCGCAGCAGTTCGAGGTGTTTGTCCTGATCCTGATCCGGATCAGCGCGCTGCTCCTGCTCTTCCCGATTTTTGACAGCCCGCTTTTTCCGCGCGTGGTGAAGGTCAGCCTGGCGCTTGCCCTGACCTTGGCGCTTTTTCCGGTGGTGCCGGTGGACCCCGCGCGTTTTCCGCGGCATGCGGTCGGCCTGCTGGTCCTGGGGATTTCCGAACTCTTTGCAGGCATGGTGCTGGGGCTGGCGGTGCGGCTTTTTTTCGCGGCGATTCAGTTGGCGGGCCAGATGGTGGGGTTTCAGATGGGGTTTTCGATCATCAACGTGCTCGACCCCCAGACCGGCGGCCAGGTGTCGATCATCGACCAGATCGGCCTGCTGGTGGTGATGCTGCTGTTTCTCTCGCTAAACGGCCACCATGTCATGATAACCGCGCTGGCCGAGAGCTTTCGGATTTTGGCGCCCGGCGCACTGAATCTTCAGAAAGGCTTTCTGTCCCTGATGCTGGCCAGCGCAGGCAACATGTTCGCGCTGGGCATCAAGATCGGGGCGCCTGCGATCGCGGCCCTGCTGTTTACCGACGCGGCCTTCGGCATCTGCGCGCGCTTCGTGCCTCAAATGAATATCCTGATCGCCGGCTTTCCGGTCAAGATCGTCGTGGGCCTCTTCTTTTTCGGTCTGACGCTTCAGATCGTCGGCCTGACGACCCGCCTTTATCTGAGCCATCTGCCGGGGCAGTTGAGAACCCTCCTGACCTTGATGGGAAGTCCGTAGATGGCCGAACAGGATTTCCAGGAGCGCACCGAAAAGGCGACCCCGCGCAAACGCGAGCAGGCGCGCGAAAAGGGGCAGGTTGCGCGCAGCGCCGACATTCCTTCGGTCTGCGTGCTGCTCGGCGGTGTGCTGACGCTCTATTTTTTCGGCCACCACCTCTACCAGGGGCTTGCCGGGGTGATCCGCAGCAGCCTGAGCTTCGAGCAGATCCCGGAATTCACCACGGCCGCCTGCCTGCACTTCTGTTCGACCGTTCTTCTGCGCTTTATCGTCATCCTGCTGCCGGTGATGGGAGCGGCCTTTCTGGCTGCCCTGGTCGCCAATCTGATCCAGGTCGGCTTCCACCCCTCCAGCCAAGCGTTGGCCCCCAAGCTTGACAAGCTGAGCGTCAGCAAGGGGTTTGGGCGGCTATTTTCGCTGCGTTCACTGGTGGAGCTGGTGAAGTCGATCCTCAAGCTCGGGATTATCGGCGGCGTCGCCTATCTATCGGTCAAGAGCGAAAGCGCCGGGATGCTGACGCTCTACGACATGAGCCTCGACGCGATCACGGCGTTTATCCTGCAGGCGGCCTTCAAGCTCTTTCTCTGGGTGGCGCTGATCATGGGGTTGGTGGCGGCCCTGGATTACGGCTTCCAGCGCTGGAAGTTTGAACAGGACCTCAAGATGACCAAGCAGGAGGTCAAGGAGGAGGCCAAGCAGGCCGAAGGCGATCCCCAGATCAAGGCCCGCATCCGCAGCATCCAGCAGCAGGCGGCGCGCAAACGCATGATGCAGGCCCTTCCCCAGGCCGACGTGGTGGTCACCAACCCGACCCACCTGGCCGTGGCCATCAAGTACGACCCGCTCAGCATGGGGGCCCCGCAGGTGGTGGCCAAGGGCGCCGGGACGGTGGCGGCCCGGATCCGTGAGCTGGCCGGCAGCTACGGCATCCCGCTGGTGGAGAACAAGACCTTGGCAAGAAATTTGTATAAGTCAGTGGAGCCCGGCCGCGAGATTCCTGCGGAGCTCTACCGGGCGGTGGCTGAACTCCTGGCCTACGTATACAAACTCAAAGGCAAATCAGGCAGATAAACCAAACGCGAAGTTTCCCCGGCGCCAGGCGCAGCCGGCCGGCGTCAAACCCTCGACAGGCTCCGCCGACAATTTGTCGACACCCGATCCAAAAGGCTGAGGTCAGCCCCAGCTGAAAGGCATCCGCACCCCATGGAGATGAGCGCAGGAAACAAGCTCATACCGGCCGGCCTGCTCAAGGAGGCCGGCGACATCGGCATGATCCTGGCGGTGATCGGCATCCTGCTGGCCATGATTCTGCCCATTCCCTCCATGCTCCTGGATTTCCTCCTGGCGCTGAACGTCACCATCGCCATCATCGTGCTGATCAACACCATGTATGTGGTGTCGCCGATGGACTTTGCGATCTTCCCCACCCTGCTGCTGGTGCTCACCCTTTTTCGCCTGGCCCTCAACATCGCCTCCACCCGGCTGATCCTCCTGCGCGGCAGCGAAGGCCCGCTGGCGGCCGGGGCGGTCATCAAGTCATTCGGCAGCTTTGTGGTCGGCGGCAACTACGTCATCGGGATGATCATTTTTGCGATCCTGGTGCTGATCAACTTCATCGTCATCACCAAGGGCTCCGGGCGGATTGCCGAAGTGGCGGCACGCTTCACCCTGGATGCCATGCCGGGCAAGCAGATGGCCATCGACGCCGACCTGAATGCCGGCATCATCGACGAAAACGAGGCCCGCGAGCGGCGCAAGGCCATTGCCCGGGAATCCGAATTCCATGGCGCCATGGACGGTGCCAGCAAATTTGTCCGCGGCGACGCGATCGCCGGGATCATCATCACCCTGATCAACATTTTCGGGGGGTTCGTAATCGGCGTGGCCCAGCAGGGCATGTCGATGGTCAGCGCCGCTCAGAATTACACCCTCCTGACAGTCGGCGACGGGCTGGTGTCCCAGGTCCCGGCCCTGATCATCTCCACCGCCGCGGGCATCCTCGTCAGCCGGGCGGCCTCCGAAGCCCGCATGGGCCAGGAGTTCAGCCGGCACGTTTTTGCCAACACCACCCCGATTTATGTCGGTGCCGGGGTGACCTTCGTGCTGGGCCTGGTGCCGGGGCTGCCGGCCGGCCCGTTCATGTTTCTGGCCACGGTCCTGGCGGGCACGGTTTACCTCTTCGACAAACAGCGGAGGGCCGAAGCGGACGCGCTGCCGCCCAAAACGGCATCCGCCGAAGCGGCTGAAGCCCCGGGCCCCGAGGAGGTCGAACATCTCCTGGCTCTCGACGTGATGGAACTGGAAGTCGGCTACGGCCTGATCCCGCTGGTGGACAAAAATCAGGACGGCAGCCTGCTCAACCGCATCCGGGGAATCCGACGCCAGTTCGCCAGCGAAATGGGCATGCTGATTCCCCCGATCCACATTCGGGACAACCTCAAGCTCAAACCGCCCGAGTACCGGGTTCTGGTCAAGGGCGTCGAGTTGGCGCGCGGCGAGGTGATGGTCAACCATCTGCTGGCCATGGACCCCGGCGACGTGACCCAGAAGATCATCGGCATTCCAACCACCGAGCCGGCCTTCAACCTGCCGGCCCTCTGGATTCCCAATGAAAAGGAGGAGGACGCCAAGTTCTCGGGCTACACCGTGGTGGACAACGCCACCGTCGTGGCCACGCACCTGACCGAGGTGCTGCGCAGCAACGCCCCGGATCTGCTGGGACGCCAGGAAGTCCAGCACCTCCTCGACAATCTCGCCAAAACCAGCCCCAAGGCCGTCGAGGAGCTCGTGCCCGCGCTGCTGCCGTTGGGGATCGTCCAGAAGGTCCTGCAGAACCTGCTGCGCGAGCAGGTTTCCATCCGGGATTTGCTCACCGTGGTGGAGACCCTGGCCGATTACGCCTCCATGAGCCGGGATCCGGATTTGCTCACCGAATATGTTCGCCAGAAGATGGCGCGTTCCATCGTGGGCCCCCACGTTCAGCCCGACGGGGTGCTGCCGGTGATCACCGTTGATGCCAAGGTCGAGGACCTGCTGACCAAGGGGATCCAGCATACCGAGCACGGCGCCTACCTTTCCGTGGAGCCGGGGATCATGGATTCCGTGGCCCAGGCGGCCAAGAAGGCCGTTGCGGCCCTCAGCGAGATGGGGCTCCAGCCGGTCATCGTCTGCTCCCCGGTGCTGCGGCGGCATCTCAAGCGGCTGGTGGCCCAGGTCTCGGTGAGCGCCATGGTCATCTCACATGCCGAAATCATCCAGAATATTCGGATTCAATCCCTGGGACGGGTAAAGCTGTAACGCCATGGGTGTTCGCAACTACAAGGCCAAGAGCATTGCTGAAGCGGTTCGCAAGGTGAAAGCGGATCTGGGGTCGGACGCCATGATCCTCTCCACCCGCCAGGTCCCCAAGGGGTTCAAAAACCCCTACGGCAGCGACATGTTCGAAGTCTCCGCGCTTTCCGCCCAGGAGGCGCCCCCGGCCGGCGAACGCGATCAGGCTTTTGCCGACGCCCTCCTGTCGGGCGCCGCAAGCTCGCGACCGGGCAGCCAGGCACCCGCAGCGTCCGAGGTCTGCTGGCAGGCACTGCAGAGCGAGCTGGTCGGAATCCGCGAGCTGCTGGCGCTGCTCAACATCGGCGGCGGCCTGCCCGACACGATCCTGCAGCATCCCCAGTGGCTCGGCCTTTACGCCCGGCTGGTGCGCGCGGGGGTTTCGGGCCAGCGGGTGCGCAGCGCAATCCAGCATTTTTCAGAAGCCGGCGCCCCGCCCGACGCCGCGGGCGCCGCCCAGCAGATCATGACGGAAATTCTCAAACCGATCGTCACCTGCGATCCCTTTGCCGCCGCCGCCAGCGGCCCGCAGTTTGCCGCTTTTGTCGGACCCACCGGTGTCGGCAAAACCACCACGATTGCCAAGCTGGCGGCCGAGTTGAGCCTCAAGGCCAAAAAGCGGGTGGGGCTGATTTCAGTCGACAGTTTTCGGATCGGCGCCGTGGAGCAGCTCAAGACCTATGCCGCCATCATGGGGCTGCCCTGTCTGCCGGCCTTCTCGCACCAGGACCTGAGGCTGGCGGTCGAAAAAATGGCCCGCCTGGACATCATCCTGATCGACACCGCCGGCCACAGCCATCTCGACGAGGAGCGGATGCAGCAGCTGCAGGCAGTCCTGGGTGGCCATGGGCCGATCGCCAGCCACCTGGTCCTCAGCACCGCCACGAACCGTCTGGACCTTCAGGAGGCCGCGACGCGCTTCGCCGTATTCAGCCCGTGCTCCTACGTTTTTACCAAGCTCGACGAAACCCGGCAGCGCGGGGTCATCATCGATCAGGCCGAAACCCTGCGGCTTCCGATTTCTTTCATCACCACCGGGCAGAAGGTGCCGGAGGACATTCACCCGGCTACCCGCCAGACGATTCTGCGCCAATTGTTCGGCACCCCCGGCGGGGTTTCATGAGGCTGCAGCGGACCGCATGCCGCGGCAGAATTTCGATTTCCGGCCCGCTGCCGGGAGAACCGATCCTGAAAGGGAGAAAATAGCGTGGATCAAGCGAGCAGCCTCCGAAAGATCGTTTCCGCCAAAGCCCGCCAAACACCGCAGCGCCTGATGACCCCGGCATCCCCTGATTCCGCCATTTCGGCGCCTGCCCCGCGGGCCATTGCCGTGACCAGCGGCAAGGGCGGCGTGGGCAAGACCAATATCGTCGGCAGCCTTGCCCTGGTGCTCGCCAACCGCGGCCACAAGGTGCTCATTCTGGATGCGGACCTCGGGCTGGCCAACATCGACATCATTTTCGGGGTCCACCCGAAGTTCAATATCGGACACGTGCTGGACGGCGAAAAAACCCTCGCGGAAATCATTGTCGATGGGCCTGCCGGGATCCAGATCGTTCCGGCCGGCTCCGGGTTTACCCACCTGACCCATCTGACCGAGGGGCAGAAGCTCAACCTGCTGGGGGAGTTCGAGGCATTCGGCGCGCACCTGGACGTGATGCTGATCGACACCGGGGCCGGGATTTCGGCCAATGTCCTCTATTTCAACCTGGCGGCGGACGACTGCATCATCGTGGCGACCCCCGAGCCCACCGCCATCACGGACGCCTATGCCATGATGAAGGTGATGTTTCTTCAGCACGGCACCCGCCATTTCCAGCTGCTGGTCAACATGGCGACCAGTGAGCACGAGGCCAAGTCGGTTTACGCCAGCCTGGTGCAGGCGGCCGAGCGCTTCCTGAGCGGGGTCGTGATTCAATACCTCGGGATGGTGCCCAGCGATCACAACGTCACCCGGGCGGTGCGGGAGCGGCGCATCGCGGTCGACGCTTTTCCCGAAGCCGCCTGGAGCCGGGGCATCAACGCCTTGGCCGATCAGCTCATGGACGCGCCGCGGCGCCAGCATACCGACGGCAATATCAAATTTTTTTTCAAACGCTTCATTGAGTTTCGCGTCTGACCGGGCGGGCGGAAAGGGCCACCGCGGGGTCAATGCGGTTTGACGGGTCGAGCAGATATTTGTTGGAAACCCTCAACTGAGCAAACGGTGCGATGATGACCACAAAATTTGCGTATGCAAGCGGCGGGAACGACCAGTGTCATTTTGATGAAAAGGAACGCGAGGCCTTGATCGTCAAATATGCCCCCCTGGTCAAGCGAATCGCAGGCCGAATGGCCATGCGCATTCCGTCCAGCGTTCTTTTTGATGAACTGCTGAGCGCGGGCTGCCTCGGGTTGATCAATGCGGTTGACCGGTTTGACCCCGATAGGGATGTCAACCTCAAGACCTATGCCGAGTATCGGATCAAGGGGGCCATCCTGGACGAGCTGCGGCGGATGGACTGGTATTCGCGGTCCATGCGCAAAAAAATGCAGCGAATCGAAAAAGCGCTCGTGGCGGTCGAAGGGCGCACCCAGCGGCCGGCCGAAGCCCAGGAGATCGCCGAAGAGTTGGGCATTGCGCTGGAGGACTACTTCAACACCCTCTCGGACATCCACCGGGTATCACTGCTCAGCCTGGATGAGTTCATCAAGGATGAGGCCAATGACGCGGTCTCCAAAAAATCGTTCCAGGAAAGCATCCGCAGCGCCGACGACCCCTCCGAAAACGTGGGCAGGGAGGAGCTGAAACGCGTGATCGCCCAGGCCATCAAAACCCTTTCAGAGAAAGAGCAGATCGTTATCTCGCTTTACTACTACGACGAGCTGACCCTGAAGGAGATCGGGCACGTGTTGAGCCTCACGGAGTCCCGCATCTGTCAGATTCACGCGATGGCGGTGATCAAGTTGAAAATCCGGCTCAAGAAATACTGTGCGATTTGATGCTGCCGTGCGTTATGGACGGCCTTGGTCGGGTCTCTGAGAGGTGTCATTGCGATGCAGGTGAACCGCAACCATGAGCGCTAAAGATTCGACCCCTGCCGTCCCCGAATACGTCTCCCAGGCGGACATCGACGCCCTGTTGCAGGGCGCCGGGGCGGCGCCGACCGCGGATGCCGCGCCCGCTGAGCCGCAGCTGACAACGGCGGAGGGCGAAGCCGATGAGGTGGTGATCTCCCAGGCGGACATCGACGCGCTGCTGCAGGGCGTGGGGACGGCGGAGGCGCCGGGTGCCGCGTCCGTCGAGCCGCAGCTGCCCGCGGCGGCAGGTGATGCCGATGAGGTGACCATCTCCCAGGCGGATTTTGACGCCCTGATCACGCCCGCGAGCGCTGGCGGGAGCCAAGAAATCGGCTTGGCCCGGCCCGGGCTGAGCGCAGACCAGGATGCGCAGGCTCCTGCTGCCGCCGAAGTGCCGCTTGCCGCATCACAAAAGCAGCCCAGCGGCGACCGCCAAAAGGCGGAAACCCTGCTGCCGTCACCTCCGGACCGCGATCGGGCGGCGTCCCAAAAAGTCATTTTGGCGGCCTCCGACGGGGAGCAAACGCCCCCTGCCGAGGCACGTGAAAACAAGCTGCCAACGGGGGGGCGCTGGTTTTTTTCAAAGACCCTGTGGACCGTGGCGGCTGTTCTGCTGATCCTGATGTCCACGGTGACCTCTTTTTACCTCTACAAGCGTCAGGCGCCCTCGCGGGGCGCCGCCGGCCCCCAGGCCTTTCCCATTTCCCAGACCTCGGCCACGGCCCGGGGGCTTGACCCTTCGGGTGCGGCGCGGGTGGCCCTCAAGGGCTTCGTCGTACCGGCAGCGCCGGACAAAAAAGAGGTCGCCGGTCTGATCGTGGATGTTGAGCTGGCCCTCTTCGATCTTGCCGGAGCGGCCGAAATCAAAAAGAATGAACCGTATTTCCGCAGCCTCGTATTCGACCTTTTGTTCGATGCCCTGGCCGATCTGCAGCACCCGGAGATCGACGAGCTGGCGCTCATGGCCCGGATCAAAACCTCTCTCAACCGCGCTTTGCCGCAGGAAAATATCCGTCGGGTGGCGCTGGAGAACCTGCGCCTGCTCTGAAGCGGCGGTCGCGGCGCCGGATGAACCGCCCCGCAGCCTTTCGCGATGGCCGCAACCGGTGTGGCCGCATCCCCGGATGCCCTCAGGACGGTCCGTCGGGGGCTCGGATCACCCCCGGGAGCTATACCATGACGACGATTTCCAATATCAACCAGGTGGTGCAGCAGGCCGACAGCGCCCGGGAAACCCACCCGCAGCGGGGCGCCCAGGAGGCGGGTCAGATGCCGGCGGCGACCCCCCAGGAAAAGCTTGCGGCCCAGGGCGTCACGGTCAGGAGCGGCAGCGGGAGCGAAAAAGCCGGCGCGGACCGCGACTCTCGCCGGAACCCGAAGGGACGCGCCGCTAGACCCAGGAGCGGCGGTGGGGATCAGACGGCGGCCAAGCGCCGCGGCACCGGGACCCTCCTGGATACCGTGGCCTGAGACAGCGCACGGGATTTCGACCCTTGCAGCAGCACCTGTCCGCGGTGGAAACTCCGGCGGGCAGAGGGCCGGGCGCCGTCCCGGGTTTGCGGGCGGCCGATCGTGCCGCCCGGCACTTCCCGTCAGCGTGAGCGGGATCCATCCTTTTGGTTTGGGAGCATGATGATCATAACCGCCAAAAATTTGCTGGAAAGCCTGCCGGTTCTTCCGATTGAATTCTGGCTGGTGCTTCAGCTGCTGATGGACCTGCTGCTGGTGGGGGTGGGGCTCTATTATGTCCGCACGTTGCGTTCAGACCCCCAAGGCAGCCTATCGAAGGCGGCGGCCGAGCGCCTGATGGGCCTGCTGGAGCCGCTGCTGGTGGAGGCCGACAAAACCGCCCGGGCGTTCGATGCCCAGCTGCAGGAAAAAAACCGCCTGATTCAACAGATCAGCGAGCGTCTGGACAGCCGCATCATCAGCCTCAATCTGCTCCTCAACCGGGCGGACGCCTGCGGCCGGATGGACACCACCCGCACGCCGCATGTCTACGACCAGCAGCAGGAGATCATCGCCCTGGACCGTGCGGGGGTGGATGCGGACGCCATTTCCAGCCGGCTGTCCCTGCCCCGCGGGGAGGTGGACCTGGTGCTCGATCTGCACCGCAAGCTCCTCAGGCTCGAGCAGACCCCGCCGGGCGGCCAGGCCGCGCCGGCTGCCGATTTCCGGGAAAAGAGGCATGACGATTCGCACCCCCAGCCGCTATCCTAAAATTTCGGGCGCCCGGGATTCAAACGCATGGCCGAAGCCATGACGGCGGCCCCCACAACCCTGATGATCTCCTCCGGGCGGGTGACCGTCGACCCGTCTGCCGAAAACCCCAAACCGCTCGCCGCCCTGCGCTTGAACGCAGCCGTAACGGCCACCGTGATGCGAACACTCTCCGCGCGGCAGGTGCAATTGGCCATCGCCGGGCAGCGCGTCGTCGCCGACACCTACCTGCCGCTGCGGCCGGGCAGCCGGCTGCTGCTGCAGGTGGTGCAGACCGATCCCAGGCCGGTGCTGAAAATCCTGGAGGCTGCAGGCCCCCAGCCGCCGGAGGGGATGCCGGCGATGCGCACCCTGGCGCTTGCAGGCGATCCTTTTGCGCGCCTGTCCCAACTGCTGACGTCCGCCGGCCGGCTGCCGGGCCAACCCGATGGCGAAGGCGCAGGGCTTGACGGCCTAACCCGCCTGATCGCGACCCTGGCCCTGAAATCCGCTGAAGCGGATGCCGCCCTGTTGCAGCGCCTGATTCTGAACGGTGGGATGGGGTGGGAGGGCAAACTGACCGCTGCCATGCGCCGGAACCCGGTGCCGGCGCCTGAGCGGATCCGGCAGATGGCCGCTCAGGATCTGAAAGCCGCGGCCCTGCAGCTGATGGAAGAGATCACGGGCGACGGACAGGCCCGGGTGCGCGTCGAAAACTTCCTGGAGGGGCTTGAAACCCTTCAACTCGTCAACCGTCATGCGGCTGACGAGGCTGGTCGTTTTATCCTGCCGCTGCCGGTTCTCTGGGACGACGGCCTGCAGTTCGGGCAGCTGCTGCTGGACCTGAACCGGGACGCCGGCGGGGGAGGGCCTGCGGCCGAAAAGGTCACCCGTGTGTCTCTGCTGCTGACGCTTTCACGCCTCGGCCCGCTGCGGGGCGATTTCGGCATCTGGCAGAAAACCGTCAGCGGCACCTTCGGCGTGGCCGATGCCGAGACCGCCCGGCTGATCTCCAACGATCTGCCCCGGCTGGCCCAGGCGCTCCACCGCAGCGGCTTCAGCGTAGGCCGCATCGACTGCCGGGTGCTGGGTCTCGCGACCCTGGCCAGCACCTCCCTGGCGGAGGAGGTCCTGGGCGGCGGCGGGAGCGGCTTGAACCTGGTGGTCTGAAATGAAAACGCCCCCCAAGCGTCGGCGCGCCGCCGCCCTGCGGTACACGCCCGGCAAGGACCGTGCGCCCAAAGTGGCCGCCAAGGGCAGCGGGGCCGTGGCCGAACACATCATTCGGGTGGCCCGCGAGCACGGCATCCCCGTCAAGGAGGACCCGGACCTGATGGCGGTCCTCGCCGGCCTCGATATCGAACAGGAAATCCCCGCCGATCTCTACCTGGCGGTGGCCGAACTCCTGGCCTTTGTCTATTCGCTCAACGGGAAAAAAAAGCCGGGCTAGGCATTTTTTTCCAGGCGGCAGCCCCGCCCACCATAAGGGCCCGGCGCATGCCGCGGTTTCGCGCCAAACCGCTCCCAGCCGTCAGGCCTCGGCTCTGCCCGGCGGTTTTGGAAGGCGTTCCGGGTGGGGCGATTGCCTGCGGCCTCCCGCCCGCTGGGCGAACAAACTCAAGTTCGACGCGGATTAAGGGCGCCCCCGGCTTGGCTCGGCCCCTTTCGGGGCCGGCCGCCTGACTCTTTTGCCCCCGCAGTTGTCAAAATT
>JAABRJ010000278.1 GCA_011390985.1 Desulfobacteraceae bacterium | reverse complement strand
TGAAAGCGGCAAGCAGCAAGTCCCTGGTTCTGGTGTTCGCGCTAATGGTGATAGTGTCGCTGTGCTGGCCTGCAGCGGTTTTTTCAAGCGACCAGGTGACCCTCACCGGCGAGATTAACGACAGCTATCAGGTGGTTTCGGAGAACGGTCAGACATATGAGGTGGCCGACAACGAAAAGGGCAACGAACTCGTCCTGAACCACATCGGCGAAAGGGTAAAGGTCAGCGGCTCGGTCGAAGAAGAGGACGATGTCAAGATCCTCACAGTCACATCATTTGAAATGTTGAAGGGGGAGTAGCGCCATGTCGAGCCTGTCTGAAAAGTCAAATGATGCCTCGGAAACGGAAGAAAAGATGAAGGGGGAAGATCTCGAATTCTTCAAATCGCTTTTGACCAATTGGATGAATGAACTTTTACAGCAGGCGGACAATACCCGGCTGGGAATGAAGGATCCGAGTGATAATCTGGCGGATCCCGCTGATCGGGCCACCTTTGAGAGCGATCGCAACTTTCTGCTTCGGATCCGGGACCGGGAAAGCCGCCTGTTTAAAAAAATCATCAGCGCTCTGGACCGCATCAAGGACGGTACCTACGGCATCTGTGAAATGTGTGGAGAGGAAATCTCCATCAATCGTCTAAAGGCCCGTCCTGTCACGACCTATTGCATCCGCTGTAAAGCCCGGCTCGAGGCCGTGGAAAAAACCATCGGCGAATAAGCCGCGTCTTTCCGGTTCCCGATCACAGCCATTTGGAATAACGGCTGGTGAGATCCCAACGGCAGGCCATGCGAGCGGGCGTTTTTGAGCCTGGCTGCGGCGGGTTTGGCACTCGAACCTTTAAACGCCCGCCATTTTCGCTTTTTCGGCCCGACCGGGGACCGTTTGCGACCGGCCGGGCCCTTCTGCTTCGGCGATGCGGGCGCGACGTCGCTGAAATCGTGGTCGCGCCCCCTTCGCTGACTCCTGCCCATTCGCACGTGCGGCTGAACCTTGCGGTCGCCTGCTCCCGCCGCGATCTGACACACGCGGCAAACCCAGAATCATAAATTTTATAAGAGGAGTGATTGCCGCGCGGCGCAACTCACGGCCTGCGGTGCACTGATTTCAGGCGGCCGCGGCCAAGGCCGGCACCCATCCCGGGGAGTGGATTTTTTTGTGGAAGGACCCTATCCGAGCCACCTTCATAAACGCCTCCTGTGCGGTTGACAGCCTCCTTTAAATGGTTAATTTTTCACAAGAAATTAACATGCCATTATTTTTGACGGGGATGACGACTCAACTTTGGAGGATATCATGCGTTTTGACAAGTTCACGGTTAAATCCCAACAGCTCATTCAGGAAGCACAGGGTCTGGCCGCCCGCAATCAGAATCAACAGATAGAGCCGGAACACCTGCTGGCAGCCATGCTGACGGAGAAGGAGGGCGTGGCGCGGTCCATATTGCAGAAGCTCGGCGTTTCGGCCGACGCCGTGGCCCGGGATGTGGCCTCGGCGGTGGAACAGCTTCCCAAGGTCAGCGGCGGCGGTGACCGTTACATCTCCCAGCGCACCAACAGCCTGTTGGAGGCGGCGTTTGCTGAAGCGTCCAAGATGAAAGATGAATACGTCAGCATCGAACACATTCTCCTGGCGCTGGCCGACGACAAGAGCGGGCAAGCCGGGCGCATCCTGGGCCGCATCGGGATCACCCGCGAGATGATTCTGACCGTGCTGAAGGACATCCGGGGTTCACAACGCATCACGGATCCCAACCCCGAAGAAAAATACCAGGCGCTGGACAAATTCAGCCGGGACCTGACCGAGTTGGCGCGCCTGGGTAAGCTGGACCCCGTCATCGGCCGCGACGATGAAATCCGACGGATTGTGCAGGTCCTCTCGCGCCGCACCAAAAACAACCCGGTTCTGATCGGCGAGCCCGGTGTAGGCAAGACCGCGATCGTCGAGGGCCTCGCCCAGCGGATCGTGGAGGGCGATGTTTCCGAAACCCTCAAAAACCGTCGACTGGTCGCACTCGACATGGGCGCCCTGATCGCCGGCGCCAAATACCGCGGCGAATTCGAAGACCGTCTCAAGGCGGTGTTGAAAGAGGTGGAGCGCGCCGAGGGCGAAGTGGTGCTGTTTATCGACGAACTCCACACCCTGGTGGGTGCGGGCGCCGCCGAGGGGGCAATGGACGCTTCCAACATGCTCAAGCCGGCGCTGGCACGCGGCACCCTGCGCTGCGTCGGGGCCACGACCCTCAACGAATACCGCAAGTACATCGAAAAGGACGCGGCGCTCGAGCGCCGTTTTCAACCCGTGCTGGTGCAGGAGCCCACCATCGAGGATACCATCTCGATCCTGCGCGGGCTCAAGGAGAAATACGAGGTCCATCACGGCGTCCGGATCAAGGACTCGGCCATCGTGGCGGCCGCAACCCTATCGGATCGCTACATCGCCGACCGCTTTCTGCCCGACAAGGCCATCGACCTGATCGACGAGTGCGCCTCCAAACTCCGGATCGAAATCGACAGCATGCCCCTGGAGATTGACGAGATCCAGCGCAAAATCACCCAGAATGAAATCGAGTGCGAGGCTCTCAAGAAGGAAACCGATGCCGCCTCCGGCCAGCGCTTGGAAAAACTGCAAGCCGAGGTCGCCGCCCTGCGCGAGGAGATCACGGCCATGAAGGTCCACTGGCAGAGCGAAAAAGACCTGATCCAGGCCATCCGCAAAATCAAGGAAGAGCAGGAGCAGCTCGGGATCGAGGCCCAACAGGCCGAACGCGAGGGCAACCTGGCGCGGGTGGCCGAGATTCGCTACGGTCGGCAGAACGAGCTGGGTCGACGGTTGGAGACGGCCAACCAGGAGCTCGCGGCCCTTCAACAGGACCGCAAAATGCTCAAGGAGGAAGTCGACGACGAGGATATTGCCGAGGTGGTCGCCAAGTGGACCGGGATTCCGGTTCGCAAAATGCTGGAGGGCGAACGCGAAAAACTTCTGCGCATGGAAGACCGGCTGGGGGAGCGCGTCATCGGCCAGCAAGAAGCCGTGACAGCGGTTTCCAACGCCGTCCGGCGGGCGCGCAGCGGCCTGCAGGACCCCAACCGGCCCATCGGGTCCTTCATCTTCATGGGGCCCACCGGGGTTGGCAAGACCGAGTTGGCCAAAGCCCTGGCGGCCTTCATCTTTGACAGTGATCAGGCCATGGTGCGGATCGATATGTCGGAGTTCATGGAAAAGCATTCCGTGGCTCGGCTGATCGGCGCCCCCCCGGGCTACGTCGGCTACGAGGAGGGCGGCTACCTGACCGAGGCGGTCCGCCGCCGGCCCTACACCGTGGTGTTGTTCGACGAGATCGAAAAGGCCCACCCCGAGGTGTTCAATGTCCTGCTGCAGATTCTGGATGACGGTCGCATGACCGACGGCCACGGACGAACCGTCGATTTCAAGAACACCATCATCATCATGACCTCCAACGTCGGAAGCCAGTGGATCCAGGAACTCGGGCTGACCCGCCCCGAGGAGATGCGGCAACGGGTGATGGACGCCCTGCGGTCCAGTTTCAAGCCCGAATTTTTGAACCGGGTGGATGAAACCATCGTTTTCCACAACCTGACCCCCGCCCAACTCGCCCGGATCGTGGACATTCAGATCCAACGCCTGGGCCGGCGCCTGGCAGATCGACAGATCACCCTGGAACTCTCCGAGGGGGCCAAAAAGCTCCTGGCGGAAAAAGGTTACGACCCGGTCTACGGCGCCAGACCCCT
>JAABRJ010000277.1 GCA_011390985.1 Desulfobacteraceae bacterium | reverse complement strand
CGAGATCCCCCTCCGGGTCCGCCGTGAGGCCCTGATGGCGCCGTCCTTCAATTTCCGCCAGCTGCTGCCGGCTCCGGCCTGAGCCGGCCGCCGGCCGCATCCCGCGCGAAGCTATCCGCAAACGAAAGGAGGCCCCCATGAAGCGCGTCGTTGTTCACCCCGCAAGGTGCGTCGGCTGCATGCAGTGCATGCTGGCCTGCGCAACCGCCCACTCCCAGAGCGGGGCCCTCTTTGCGGCCGTGCGCGAAAGCCCGCCGCCACGGCCGCGGGTCCACGTGGGCGTCGGCCTTTACGGCGAGGGCTTTCCCAACCGCTGCCGGCACTGTGACCCGGCCCCCTGCCAGCTGGCCTGCCTGCCGGGGGCCATCTCGCGCGACAGCGGAACCGGCACGGTCCTGATCGACCCGGAGCGCTGCATCAACTGCGCCTCCTGCGCCATGGCCTGTCCCTTCGGGGTCATCCGCTACCACGCGGAGCACCACGCACCCCTGGGCAAGACCGTGGCGGTCAAGTGCGACAACTGCCTGGCGCGGCTTCGCCAGGGGCGGATTCCGGCCTGCGTGGAGGTTTGCAAAACCGGCGCCCTGACCTTTGAAGAGGCCGACGCGGCGCTGAAGCGCCAGACCGACGCGGTGGCCCGCAGCGTCTCGCGCACCGCCGAAGAGGTTCCGCCGGCCCCCGGATTCGCCCTGCTCACCGCCGCCCGCAAATCCCAGCTGGCCCTTAAAAACCCATGACCCCATGGAGGCCGTGATGAAACACCCGTTTAGCGAAAATACCATCACCGAAGATGGTCGCCTGATGCTGAGAAAGATGGAAAAGGACCAGGTCGAAACGGTCTGGGAGCGCTTCAGCGCCCAACAACCGCAGTGCGGCTTCTGCGAAATGGGGCTGAGCTGCCGGGTCTGCAACATGGGCCCCTGCCGCGTGGACCCCTTTGGCGAAGGCCCCCAGCAGGGGGTCTGCGGCGCGGATGCCGACATTATCGTGGCGCGCAACCTCGGCCGCATGATCGCGGCCGGGGCGGCGGCGCACTCCGACCACGGCCGCGACCTGGTGGAGGTGCTGGCCGCGGTGGCCGAGGGGCATGCGCCGGGCTACGCGGTCAACGACGAGCCCAAACTGCGGCGGGTGGCCGCCGAGTACGACGTCGCCACCCAGGACCGGTCGGCAGCCGAAATTGCCGCCGATCTGGCCCGGGCGATGCAGGAGGATTACGGCACCCGCCGCAAGGCCCTCACCCTGCTGGCCCGGGCGCCCCGCAAACGCCGCGAGCGCTGGGCCCAGCTGGGCATCACCCCGCGGGGCATCGACCGCGAAACCTCGGAGATGATGCACCGCACCCACATGGGGGTCGACAACGGCTGGCAGAGCCTGCTGCTGCACGGCCTGCGCAACGCGCTCTCCGACGGCTGGGGCGGCTCGATGATCGCCACCGAGGTCTCGGACATCCTCTTCGGCACCCCCCGGGTCACCCCCAACAGCGTCAACGTCGGAGTCCTGAAGGCCGACCAGGTCAACATCGTCGTCCATGGCCACAACCCGGTGGTATCCGAAATGCTTCTGCAGGCCTGCCAGTCGCCGGAACTGACGGAGCTGGCGCTGGCCCGGGGCGCCCAGGGGATCAACCTGGTCGGGCTGTGCTGCACGGGCAACGAACTGCTCATGCGCCACGGCATTCCCATGGCCGGCAACCACCTGATGACCGAGCTGGTGATCGCCAGCGGCGCGGTGGAGATGATGCTGGCGGATTACCAGTGCATCATGCCGTCCCTGGGGGCGGTGGCCGCCTGCTACCACACCCGAATGATCAGCACCAGCGACAAGGCGCGCTTCCCGGGTATGACCCACCGCGAATTTCACCCGGACAACGCCCGGGAGCTGGCCCGGACCCTGGTGGCCGAGGCCATCGAGAACTTCAGCCGCCGCGGCGAGGTCTATATCCCGGTGGCGCCGGTCCCGTCCCTGGGCGGCTTTTCGGTGGAAACCATCATCGAGGCCCTCGGCGGCTCCCCGGACCCGCTGATCGCGGCCTTAAAAACCGGCCAGATTCGCGGGGCGGTCGGCGTCGTGGGCTGCAACAACCCCAAGATCCGGCACGACTTCGGCCACGTGACCCTCACCCGGCGGCTGATCGAAAACGACATTCTGGTGGTGGACACCGGCTGCGCCGCCATCGCCAACGCCAAGGCGGGCTTCAAGGTGGCCGAGGCAATCCGCTATGCGGGGCCCGGCCTGCGGGAAGTCTGCGGGGCGCTGGGCATCCCGCCGGTGCTGCACATGGGCAGCTGCGTCGACAACGTCCGCATCCTGGTGCTGGCCGCGGCCCTGGCCGACGCCCTGGGCGTCGACATCAGCGACCTGCCGATCGCCGGCGCGGCGCCGGAGTGGTACTCCGAAAAGGCGGTCTCCATCGGCGCCTACTTCGTGGCCTCGGGGGTCACCACGGTCCTCGGCCCCATGCCCCCCATCACGGGCAGCATCAACGTGGTCAAGCTGCTCACCGAGGGGCTCGCGGATCTGCTGGGCGCGACCTTTGCGGTCGAACCCGACCCCGAAAAGGCCGCCATCCTGATCCGGCGGCACATCGAAAACCGGCGGGCCAAGCTGGGACTGCCGGCCGTCCAGGTCTAGCCCGCGGCAGCGACCGGAGAGCGGAAACCGTGCAAAACCTCCGGAGGGGCTGTTTGGAGCTGCCCCAAAGGGTGTTTTTCTGCTATACAGACGGGGATGCCGCCCGATCGGGGCATCGGGAGCAAGAGGAAAATCCGATGAAACTTGCCACAGCCGCCTATCACAACCGCGAAGGGGCCTGCATCCTGTCGCCCCGCGGGCTCATCCCGATTGCGGCCGTCAACCGCCGCTGCAACTGCAACTGGCCCACCGGCTTGGCCGGCCTGCTGGCAACCGGGGCCCTGGCGAGGCTGCAGGCCTGGTACTGCGCCGAGGCCCAAGGCGCGCTGGCGGCCCTGCCCGGGACGGAAGTGCTGCCCGCCTCGGAGATGCGCTGGCGGCCCCCTTACCGCCATCCCCACAAGATCTGGGGCATCGGACTGAATTACCGCGAGCATGCCGCCGACCTGGCCGAAAGCGCGCCCCAGGGCATTCCGGCCAGTTTCATGAAGCCCGACACGGCCCTGATCGGCCACGGCGACACCATCCAAATCCCCACCGCATCGGAGCGCACCACGGCCGAAGCCGAACTCGGGATCATCATCGGCCGCAAGTGCCGCCACGTGGCGCGCGCCGACTGGCTGAAGGTGGTGGCCGGCTTCACCGCGGTGATCGACATGACGGCCGAGGACATTCTGCGCCAAAACCCCCGTTATCTGACCCTCGCCAAGAGTTTCGACACGTTTTTCAGCTTCGGTCCGGCGATCCTGACGCCTGAAGAGATCCCGGACATCAGCCGGCTGGAGGTCGCGACGGTGCTCAACGGCCGGGTGCACGCCGCCAACTCGGTGGCCAACATGACCTTTCCGCCGGATTTTCTGGTGTCCTACCACTCCCGCGGCATGACCCTCCTGCCGGGGGACATCATTTCAACCGGGACGCCGGGCGCGGCCGTGATCCGCGACGGGGATGTGGTGGAAGCCCGCATCACGGGGTTTCCCCGGCTGTCCAATCCGGTGCGCGATCTCAAATCGGGGCCGTGCCACGAGGAGCGCTGCGATTGACGGGCCGGCACCCACCCCGAGGCTGCCGACGATGGTCAACCCCCCCACGAGGTGAACATGGCTGCACCCCACG
>JAABRJ010000276.1 GCA_011390985.1 Desulfobacteraceae bacterium | reverse complement strand
GGTGAGCGGACTGCGGCAAACCTGTCGCGCGGTCTGTTTAGCGCCCTAAGCCCATTTGTTCAAGCGCGGATTTGGCATCCCCGACCATGTAAAGGGATCCGCCCACGCAAATAACCTCACCGGGTGCGGCGCTGTCGAGCGCATAGTGCAGCGCGGACGCCACGTCCGGCTTGAGGGTGATATCATCGATGAGGTCTCGGGCGGCGTCGTGCAGCTTTTCCGGGGCCAGCGCCCGGTCGATTCGGGGGCGGGTCAATACCACCCGGTCGCAGACCGGCAGGAGGCTCTTCAGCATCGCCCGGTAGGGTTTGTCGCTGAGAATCCCCACGACCAGGGTGATCTTGCGGTCCGAGAGGGTGTGGGCCAGATAGGCGGCCAGATTTTTGGCGGCGATGAGGTTGTGGGCGCCGTCCAGGATGACCATCGGGTCGGTGGCAACGACTTCCAAACGGCCGGGCCAGACTCTTTGGTCAAAGCCTTCCTTGATGGCCTTCAGCGAAATGTCGACCCGCGTGCTTTGATTGAGAAGCTCGCAGGCCGCCAGCACAATCGCGGCATTGTCGACCTGGTAGCTGCCCGGCAAACCGGTGCGCATGTCGTGCCAGACGTTTTCAATGCCGTAGTAGGTAAATGCCCCGCTGGGCCTCCGGCGCACGCGAAAATCTTTTCCCATTCGGAAGAGCGGGGCGCTGCGCCGCCGTGCAATGGTTTCCAGAACCTTGACGGCCGGCGCCTGTCTGACCCCGGTAACGATCGGGGTCGCCGGCTTGATGATGCCTCCTTTTTCGGTGGCAATCTCAGCCAGGGTTTTGCCGAGGTACATTTCATGCTCGATGGAGACGTTGGAGATGATCGACAGGGCCGGCGCGATGATGTTGGTTGCATCGAGGCGGCCGCCCATGCCGGTTTCGATCACCGCCCATTTTACCCCTCTTTGGCGAAAGGCGTGAAACGCCATGGCGGTGGCGTACTCAAAAAAGGTGGGTTCGCGTTCGCCGGGGTTGGCCGTCTTTACTGCCGCGTATGACGCAACCACCTCCTCATCGGAAATCTGCTCGCCGTCGATGCAGATCCGTTCGTTGAAGCGCACCAGGTGGGGGGAGGTGTAAAGGCCCGCGCGCAGACCGGCCGCTTTGAGAATGGTCGCCAGGGCGGAGGCAATCGACCCTTTGCCGTTGGTGCCGGCCACATGAACGGCAACAAAGCTCTCCTGCGGGTTTTGCATTGCCTGGAGGATGCGGCGGATCGTGTCGAGACCCAGTTTGATGCCAAAGCGCCGCAAAGCGTACATCTCTTGCAGGCAGGCGTTGTAGGTGTCTTGTATGCCCATCTTCAAAAAAAACCCGGCAAGACGGGTGTGCCTGCCGGGTGCTTTCGTTTCACGGGGTTGCGTTCGGGCTTATCGACGGAATCGTTTTCTGGCGGCTGCAATCCGCTGCCGGCGCACGGCTTCACGCTCTTTGCGCCGCCGGTACTCGCTCGGTTTCTCATAGCTTTTCTTGAGCTTCAAGCGCTTGAAAAGGCCGTCGTTCTGGATTTTCTTCTTCAGAATGCGCATCGCTTTTTCGAGGTCGTTGTCCAAGACCTTGACTGTGATTTCCTTCAAACTTTATCGCCCCCTTCGATCCATCGGGCGGTTGATCGCTTACGGATGCCGCTTCGATGGGTATTTTGTATTTTCAAAATTTTTATAAATGGAATCCTATACTGAAACTCAAAGAATTTGGCAAGTAAAAAAATAAGGCTTGAACACCCGACGCTTCAGGTTTGCGGGCTAATACCCTTGACACAATTGTGAGATTACGCCATAAGAAAAAAGTTGGCAAGAGGGCGATTGCACTATCTTCGTCAGGTATTTAAGTTCAATCGGAAAAGGAGGGTTGAAAATGCGTCTGATTTTGTTAGGCGGCCCCGGTGCCGGAAAGGGAACCCAGGCCAATTATATCAAGGAACGCTACCAGATTCCGCAGATTTCCACGGGCGATATGCTGCGGGCGGCTGTCAAGGCCGGCAGCGAGTTGGGGAAAAAGGCCAAGGCCGTGATGGATGCCGGCGGGCTCGTTCCCGATGACGTGATAATCGGGCTGGTGAAGGAGCGGATCAAAGAATCCGATTGCCAGAAAGGATTCCTCTTCGACGGTTTTCCCCGGACCATCCCCCAGGCGGATGCGATGAAGGCGGCCGGTGTCGCCATCGACGCAGTGGTGGATATTGACGTGCCGGACAAGGAAATCATCAGGCGCATGAGTGGGCGCCGGGTTCACTTGGCCAGCGGCCGGACCTACCATCTCGTTTTCAATCCGCCGAAAGTGGAGGGCAAGGACGATGCCACCGGTGAGCCCCTGATCCAGCGGGATGACGACAAAGAGGATACCGTGCGCAAGCGTCTAGAGGTGTATCACGCCCAGACCGAACCGCTGATCGGTTACTACCGCAAATGGGAAGCCAGCGGGGATGCGGCAGCCCCCAAATACATCAAGATCGAAGGCGTGGGCAAGGTTGATGGCATCCGTGACGCGATTTTTTCCGGGCTGGATAAGGTGAAATAATTTTTACCGGCTTTTTCGGCTGCAAGGGCCTTTTCCGCCTTCAGGCGGAAGGGGCCCCGCCCCTGGTTTCTTCCGGCCGGCGTTCCAGAAAAGCCCTTGCGGCTGCAAGGGCCTCTTCCCTGGTTTGAATCTCGCCCGTGAGTTGTTCTTCTGCAACGAAATCCAATACCGCTTTGAAAACCGGTGACGGCGACAACCGTAACACCGCGATCAGGTCGTGCCCGTTGATCAAGGGAGGGGCGGCTTTGCGGGGGGTGTAGGTTGCCGCAAAATCCTCCAGCTGGCTGCAGACAAAGCGCGTAAACGCCTCGTTGGCGGCGCTCCCGCAGCCTTTGGCGCGCGAGTCGGCGAGGGCGTGCAGCAGCAGTGCCGGCGTCAGTTTGGCGCAGTGCATGAAAAATCGGGTTTGAGCTTTGGGTGAGAGGCGCTCTCGGGCCCATTCATTAAACAGGTGCAGGGGGCGCAGGTGGTTGCCGATGATAAAGTCGATGAAGGCCCGCTCGCGTGCGGAGAACCGAAGGCGTTCGGCAATTCGAGCCGCCATGGCTGCACCGGTTTTTTCGTGGCCGAAGAAATGAATCCCGCCCGTGGGGTCGACCGATCGTGAGGCGGGTTTGCCGATGTCGTGCAACAGGAGCGCTGTTTTCAGGCACACCGTGGTCTGGCGGCTGAGCTGGACGATCCCGGTGATTGCCTGGTTCGGCGGTTGGATCAGGATCGCCTCCAGTTCGTCGAAACCCGCGAGGGTGTGCGCCCATGGGTCAAAGCGGTGAACTGCCGGGTTCTGCCGGCAAGCCTGCAGGGCTTGAAGCTCGGGGAAAAGATGAAAAAGAAGGCCGCTTGCCGCCATGTCCCTGAGATAAGGGTGGCTTCGGGGCGTTTGAAACGTCTTGAATAGTTCTACACGGA
The DNA here is from genome assembly GCA_011390985.1 of Desulfobacteraceae bacterium. Lineage (GTDB taxonomy): Bacteria > Desulfobacterota > Desulfobacteria > Desulfobacterales > JAABRJ01 > JAABRJ01. The sequence goes on along the minus strand of JAABRJ010000276.1, from coordinate 306 downwards.
TGCGTTCAGCCGCGGCGGTGGTTATCAGTCCGGCCTGACGGGCGATCAGCCGGGTGGTGGACGGCTCGATCGTGAAGTTCAGGTTCGCCCCGCAGCGGTAAGCCCGCAGCAGCCGGATGGGGTCCCGGCGAAAAGCTGTGGGATTTACCATCCGGATGGTCCGGGTCCGGAGGTCTCGCTGCCCGCCGTGCAAATCGGTCAGGTTTCGGGTGCGGAGGGCGATCGCCATGGCATTGATCGTAAAATCGCGACGACCGAGATCCTCCGCCAGACTGTGTCCGGCCAGCGGGGCAATGTCAAAGATCC
>JAABRJ010000275.1 GCA_011390985.1 Desulfobacteraceae bacterium | reverse complement strand
TCGCGCCCCACAACGTCACCTTCCAGGTCTCCGACGAGGAGCTCGACCAGGTCTTCAACTGGTAGGCGCGCACCGCCCGAGTGCACACCTTCCACAAACCGTCAATGGGGCCCCCTTTTCGGAGGGGGTCCCATTCTTATTTCGAGCGTCCCGCTTTTTGCGCCGCACTCCCCCCAAAGCCCGCACCGGGCCCTTGACCGCTGAGCGCCTCACCGGCCCCATCGATTTCCTTGAGTTTACGATACAGCGTTTTACGCCCGATGCCGAGAATTTCGGCCGCCTGCCCGCGGCTGCCGTCGACAAATTTCATCACCCGCAGGATGTGCCGCCGCTGCAGGTCGTCCAACGCCAGAAAAGGCGCGTCAAGCGGTCCTTCGCGACCGGCATCGACGAGTTCGCGCGGCAGGCTGAGCTCGGTGATCAGGTGGTTTTCCGCCAGGATAATCCCGCGTTCGATCACGTTTTGCAGTTCCCTGACATTGCCCGGCCAGTTGTAGCCCAGCAGGCACTGCATGGCCTTCTGGGAGATGCGGCAGTGGGACCCGCCCGGGCACAGCCGCACGAGAAAATACTCGACCAGCGCCGGAATGTCTTCCTTGCGATCCTTGAGGGGCGGCAGACTGATGTTGAACACATTCAGCCGGTGAAAAAGCGCCTGGCTGAAGCGGCCGCTCTGCACCTCCTCGGTGAGGCAGCGGTTGGTGGCGAAAATGAAGCGGATATCCACACGCCGCTCGTCCTTGTCGCCCACCCGCCGGAAGGTCTGGTTTTCAAGCACCCGCAGCAGGGCGCTTTGCACCTCCAGGGACAACTCGCCGATTTCATCCAGGAAGAGCGTTCCCTTGTGGGCCACGGTCAGCAGCCCGTCCCGGTTTTCGTGGGCACCGGTAAATGCCCCCTTGCGGTGGCCGAACAGTTCGCTGCGAATCAGGTTCTTTTCCAGGGTGCCGCAGTTTTTGGTGACCAGCAGGTGCTCGCTGCGCGGGCTCAACCGATGGATCGAGCGGGCCACCACATTTTTGCCGGTCCCGCTCTCACCGGTGATCAGGACCGGCACCGGTGTCGGGGCCACCTTGGTTATCAGGAAGCGCACCTGCTCCATCTCGGAGGAGTGGCCGATGAGTTTACCGGGCGCCACGGTGGTCTGGGAATGGCGCAGCAGGCGGTTTTCGCGCTCCAGGCTGACCCGCTGAAAGGCCCTTTCGATCAGGATTTCAAGGCGGTCCAGGTTGAACGGCTTGGCCAGAAAATCGTAAGCCCCCATTTTCATGGCTTCCACGGCACTCTCGATGTCCGCGTAGCCGGTGACCATGATGACTTCCACGCTGGAATCGGTCTCCTTGATCTTGAGCAGCAGCCCCAACCCGTCGCCGTCGGGAAGCCGCATGTCCAGCACGACCACGTCAAAGGTCTGCTGCCGCATCAGGTCCTGGGCTTCTCGGACGGTTGCGGCCGTCGTGATGCGGCGCCGGGGGGAGGCCAGTTCCTTCTGGGCCAGGCGGCGAATGGATTTTTCATCGTCGACCACCAGGATCTGGATCTCGTCGAAAGGTCGGTCCATGGCGTTCATCGGTAGCGGGGCAGCCTGACGCTGAAGGTCGACCCGCGGCCCAATTTGCTCGCCACCTGGATCTCGCCGTCATGCTGCCGGATGATGTTGTAGCAGGTGGACAACCCCACCCCGGTTCCCTGCCCCACAGGTTTGGTGGTGAAAAAAGGTTCGAAGAGTTTGGCCATGTGTTCGGGGGCGATCCCGCAGCCCGTGTCGACCACGTGCAGCACGACCTCTTGTTCGCCGTTCTGCGCGCTCAGCAGGGTGATCTGGCCGCCGTCGCGGATGGCGTCCAGCCCATTGAGCACCAGGTTGAGAACCACCTGTTTGAGTTCCGGCGCCACCCCGCGCGCTTCGGGCGAAGAAGCGGCCAAGGCCAGCCGGATCGAATCCGGGGGATAGCGCCGCAGCTTGTGCTGGAGCAGTTTCAGCACGTCTTCCACCAGCTGGTTGAGATCCACCCGGGCATATTCCGCATTTTGCCGCGGGCTGAAGGTCAAGAGCCCCTGCACGATATCCCGGCAGCGGTTGCATTCGTTCAGGATGGTCGCCACGTATTCCTCAAAATCGACGGCCAGGTCCTGAAAGTCGTCCCTCTCGGCCAGGGCCGCCTGCAACCGCGGCAGGCGGCGCTTCAACCCCTCGGCAAACCCGCTGATGGCCGCCAGCGGGTTGTTGATTTCGTGGGCCACGCCGGCGGCCAAAAGGCCGATGGTCGCCATTTTCTCGGCGTGGTAGTACTTGGCCTGGTATTCTTTTTCGAGGGTCACGTCGCGTTTCACGATCAGGATGCTGATGGGACTGCCCTGGGCATTGCGCAGGGGGCTGGCGGTGATTTCAAACTGGTGGTTCTTGCCCAGCAGCGGCAGAATCACCGTTTGACGGCAGGGCCGGTTGGTACGCTGGGCCTCCAGCAGCGGGCAGTCGCGGCAGGGGCGGCTGCGGTTGCGAAAGGTGCGGTAGCAGAAGGAATTGCGGGGGTTGGCGATGGGGAAGAGCTTGAAGAAACTCTGATTGACCGTCCGAATCCGGAAATCCAGCGACACATCGGCGACGATATCGGTGATTCCGTCCAGGATCGACTGAATCTCCTGGCGTTTTGTCTCCAACTCGAGGTTGAAGGCCCTGAGCTCACCAATTTTGATCTGGACTTCCTTGAAGAAGCCCAGCTTGGTGTGCCCCAGCCCGACAAGATCTTCAATTTTGGTTTCTCTTTTCATTACCACGCGTCTTCGCAGATTTGGAGCATGTCTTCCCAGGACGCGTCGCGGGGGTTGGTCAACAGGCAGGCGTCGTTGGCCGCCATCCGGCAGACCTGGGGCAGGGTCGCGCGATCGGTCACGATGTCGCGCAGGCGGGTGGGAATTTTCAGCGAATGGCAGTACCCCGCCAGCTTATCAATCCCCGCCAGCGCGGTGGCTTCGGCGCTGCGATGGCGTTTGCCGATCACAATTTCACCGATGTCGGCCAGCTTTTGGGGGCAGGCCTGCAGGTTGTAGCGCATCACGGGCGGCAGCAGCACGGGATGGACCATCCCGTGGACCACATCCAGCATGCCCCCGAGCGAATGGGCCAGGGCATGCTCCATCCCCAGGCTGGCGTTGCTGAAGGCCATGGCCGCGGAGGTGGCCGCGATCCCCAGCTGTTCCAGGGATTCCAGCGAGCCGGTCTTCAACGCGGCCGGCAGGTGCTTGATGATGAGATCGATGGCCTTGAGGGACTGGTTCTCGGTCAGCGCGAAGGCCAGGCGCGAAACGTAGGATTCGACCGCGTGAGCCAGGGCGTCGATGGCGGCGGCAATGATCAGGTCACGGGGTTTGGTGGTCAGCACGGTGGGGTCGATGATGGAGATGTTGGGCACCAGGGTGCGGCTGATGATCGACATTTTGACATGCCGCTGGTGGTCGGTGATGATCGCAAACTGGGAGATGTCCGCACCGCTGCCGGCAGTCGACGGCACGAAGACCATCGGCGGCAGCGGGCGCTGGATGCGGTTGGCGCCCTCGTAATCCTGGACCGTGCCGCCGTTGCTGGCCAGCAGTGCGATCCCCTTGGCCGCGTCCATGGGGCTGCCGCCGCCCAGGGCGATGACCACATCGCAGCCCTCGGACAGGTAGCGCGAGGCCCCCTCGCTGACCTGGTAATCGCGGGGATTGGCGGTGACGTTATTGTAGAAGACCCATTCCAGGCCTTCTTCGCCCAGGATGGCAAAGACCC
>JAABRJ010000274.1 GCA_011390985.1 Desulfobacteraceae bacterium | reverse complement strand
GACTTGCATGTGTTAAGCACGCCGCCAGCGTTCATTCTGAGCCAGGAGCAAACTCTCCAATTAAACCCTCTCCGGCCAATCGCTTGACCGGGAATTGACTCTCGACCCTCTCTTCTCTTCCACTACCCAGTTTTCAAAGATCAAATCGGTCGGCCCTGGACAACGGGCCGAACAACTTCTTAAATATAAGATCGAAAAGAACGTTTTCAATACCCGCCTTTTTTTTCTCGGAAAAAGGCTCGCGTTTTCTACAGGGTTGTTTCCGGGTTGTCAACCAAAAACCATTTTTTTTTCGCAATGGTTTTCGATGGGCTGATAGTTTCCCTTTCGAAAACCTGGCTTATCTACACGGCCTTTGGAAGCTTGTCAACAAAAAAATTAAGTTTTGTCCAGTGGCTCAATTTTGCCGAAAACCCTGATCCAGCCTATCCCGGCGGAGGCTTGTGTTCAAACAAAGCTCCGGCGGCGGGCAATTGCGTCGCTTTTGGCCGCACCGAAACTGCGCCCCCATGAACAGGGGCTTGGCCAGACGGGTTGAAAGCGCTATAGTACCCTGCGGCCTGCAAAGCGGATACCCCTTTTGCGGGTCGGCCTGGAATAATCCGGCCCGCGCGGCCTTAATTGATTTTGGGATGGTTGCGTTATGATATCGGAGCGCAAGCGACTGGCTGAGTGGCCTGTTTCGAATCGGAAGCCGTCGGCAACGTTATTTGCCTTTGAGGACGTGTCCCTGCGGATTGGGGGGTGCCGGGTTCTTGAGGGGATTACATGGCATGTCAGGCAGGGGCAGCAATGGGTCGTATTGGGATCCAACGGGGCTGGCAAGTCCACCTTGCTGGGGGCTGTTGGCGGGCGGGTGCCGGCGGTGGCCGGCCGAATTTACCGCTCTGATGGGATGAGCTGTCGCAACCCGGTCGGCTATGTTTCCTTTGATCTTCAGCGGCGGGTTCTGCGGGGGGATGCCGATCGGGATGAATCCCGGTATTTCAGCGGCGATTTAAGCCGCGGGGCCCCGGTCCGGAAGTTTGTTTTGGCGGATGGCAAAGGCGAGCAGGCCTTGGAAAAAGGCAACGGCCTGGTTGAACACCTCAAAATCGGGCATCTGCTGGACCGCGAGATTCGGGCGCTTTCAACCGGGGAAATGCGCAAAGTGCTTATCGCCCGGGCGCTGGTTAAAAAACCGGTCCTTCTGATACTCGATGAGCCCTTTGACGGGCTCGACAGCACTGCCCGCCAAGACCTTGCCGGCATGGTCGACGCCCTGATGACGAGCGGCTTGACGGTGATCCTGGCAACCCATCGCTTGGAAGAGATTCCACCACGGGTATCCCACGTCCTGGGTTTAAAAAACGGCCGTGTGATGTTGAACGGCCGGCGCGCTGCGCTGGTGACGGCGGCCGGTCTCGATCGGTTGTATGGCTTGCCGGCGGCGGCTATGAGTCGTTCGCAAGCCCCTGTGTCGGCGTCCTCGGCCCCGCAGGGCTGCGCCGGCCGGCAAGCCCTGGTTGAAATGCGAAAGGTTGCGGTCCGCTATGGTCCAATCACGGTCATTGAAAATCTTGACTGGGTCATTCGCAGGGGTGAAAATTGGGCGCTGGTCGGTCCCAACGGATCGGGCAAGACCACGCTTGTCAAAATGATCAGCGGTGATCACCTCCAATCCTACGCCAATGACATATTCCTGTTCGGCCGGCGTCGGGGCAGCGGTGAGAGCATCTGGGACATCAAGCATAAAATCGGTTTGGTTTCCTTCGAGCTTCAGGTGGGCTACCGGGCGGATATTTCGGCTTTGTCCGTGGTGATCTCCGGGTTTTATGATTCCATCGGGCTTTACCGGTCCGCCGGCCCCAAGCAGCAGCAGGCCGCTTTCGGCTGGATGACCTCCCTGGGGGTTGAACATCTGGCCCGAAAACCCTTCGCCCATCTTTCCCAGGGGGAACAACGGATGGTGCTGCTGGCGCGGGCAATGGTCAAAACGCCACTGCTGCTGGTGCTGGACGAACCCTGTCAAGGTCTGGACCCGTCCAATCGCCGGATGGTGTTGGGGGTCGTCGAGGTCATCGGGCGCCAAGCCCAGACCCAGATCCTGTTGGTCACCCATTTCGATAAAGAGATGCCCGGCTGTATCAGCCATATCCTGCGGATAGGGGGCGATCTGGCCACCGGTGCATCTTACCGCTCAGAGACTGTCAGGGATATCCGCAGAGAACAATAGGGTGAAATCGCGCCCCTGATGGCTCAGGGTTTTAGGCGAAGGGGCATGGCGTGGGGAATGCGTTCGTCTTTTTTCCCTTTGCGACGCCGAATGACGCTGCACTTACCGACGGCAACGGTTTCTTCGATTCTTTGGTACTGGGTCTGCCCGCTTTGTTCAATCAACTTGCGCAGCCGGGCCTCAATCTCATTTTTTTTGTTTTCATCCATTCTTCAATCTTTCAAAACGCCATCATCGGACCCTTTTTTCGGGTGTTTGCGCCGGAAAATGCCGGCGAGGCCGATCATGACACAGCCTGTTGCAAGGACTGCAAGAGGTTCTGGGTTAAAGCCCTGCGGTGGCCCCTGAAGGGGAGTGAATGGGCTATAGTAGACCGCGTAAGCGATCCCCGAAAAGAGCAAAATTCCCACCAGCACACTGCTGAACAATAATTTCATTTTCTGCATCCTCCAAATCGCGTGTGGTTCTGCGCTATGGATTCAGCAATAAGTGTGCCTTGGGATGTCTATCTAATTAAAATTAAAGAAAACAGTATGTTGTTGATTAATCAGTTTGCGCCGGACCCTCCCTTTGGGGTGAGGCCGTCATGGGTCTTGAGAAAACATTTTCTCAATTGGTAAATAACCTTTTTACGCCCGGATGGGGGCTGGAAAGGACACATTCCTAATTTAAAGAGCGAAATTGGCGCAGCTGCAGGGTAAATGGCGATTCTTTGATGTCTGATGTGCGGGAAGGCATCTGACCTCGTCGATTCGGCAAACCCGGGAGGTTTATTTTTTAAATCTGAAAACGCTCATTTCAGGGTTGCGGATCAAAGCGTGGATGCAACGCAGCAGGCGGTCCCGATGTCATGTCATTTTTTTAAGCTTATTGGTTTCGTGATCCATGGGTTTGAATGTGGTGCAGATCTTTCCATAAGGAATTTGTGCTGGAGGTCTTATCGGTTGTCGGTTGGGATGACTTTATGGCGTTTGGCGGCTTGTTTTTTAGGCAAACAACCCGTATGTCCGTGATCGCCTGGGCAATGCTGCCCCCCTTTGGCGCCACCGGCCCGTTTCGGGTTTTCCATCCTTCAGATCGGCAGAATCAACGGCCGCCGAAGGCCCGAGGCCGCGGGTGGGTGGTAAATATTGCGTTCCGCAGCTGTGGGCGACCCCTTGACCCCGTTTTCAATTCCGCTGTCAGCCCTGCCGGCGGGTGGTTGCCGGCGGGTCATTTTTGTCGAAACTGTTCAGGAAATCGCGAAACCAGGCCGGGTTCCAGATCAGGATATAGGCCATGAAGATGGCCGTCAGCGGCAAAAAAAAAACCGCCGAATCCACTATCAGAATGAGCAGCGCCAGTAAAATGCGATACACACCGCGCATGGATGATGCCGTCAAAAGCAGGGGATGCCAAAAGAAGCAACCAATCCCAAAGACACGAGAGTTGGCCGCTAAACCGAGTTGCGCGCCCTCGTGTAAACCAAGCGGGCTTTGATGGGGGTAACGACCTGATTTTGTTGGTGGAGCTGAGGGGGATCGAACCCCTGACCTCATGACTGCCAGTCATGCGCTCTCCCAGCTGA
>JAABRJ010000273.1 GCA_011390985.1 Desulfobacteraceae bacterium | reverse complement strand
CTCGATGTCCATCTCGAGGGTGAGCATCTCGGCGGGGTAGCCGGTGAGCTCGGAGACCACCGCCAGGAGATGGGGCTCAAGATCGTTGCCAGGGTCAGTGGCCGGTCGCACCGGCTGCGCAGCGACCGCGAGGTGGGTTTCCAGCGCGGCTGCAGCCGGCGGGGCGCTCGATGCGGCCCGCGGGGTTTCCGCAGGCGCGGCGCTGACCGCGGCGGATGGGGGCCTCGCCGCGGGTGTTGCAACCGGGCGGGGTGCTGCGACGGTCGGCAGCCCAATCCCGGCGGTACTCTTTGCATGTCGCAGCGCTGGATCGCCCAGGGTCGCTTCGGTAAGGCGCTGGATGCCGTCCATCATGCGCTGCAGGCAATGATTGGCCTCGGTCTGGGTATCCAGGAATTTCTGATGGGTTTCAGCGGTTTGGCGCTGCAGGGCTTCCATCGATTTCAACCCTTCCCGCACGACCTCGAAGGCATCCGCGGCAAAACCGCGGGGATTGCAGTTGGTGTGAGTGTTCATGGCACGATCATTGTTGGAATCGGAGGGTGATGAAAAAACGGTCTCGGCCGCGCCGGGGCGGGGCTGAGCAGCCGGGACGGACGGTGTCGGTCGGTCAGGCGGGGCGGCCGGTCCCCGAGGCTGTTGCGGGGAGGCGTGCGGTCCGGCCGTGATGGCAGCACGGGGGGCAGCGGCCCGCTCAGGTCGCAAAACCGCCGCTTGCGGGGCCGGTTTGAGGTTGGCCCCTGAAACGGGGATTGCCATGACGGCCTTGCGGGAGGCCGGCGGCGCCTGTTCCCATGCCGCCAGATCGACCGGGATGCCCAAGGCCGCCAACTGGCTGAGGGTCTTGGCGAGGTCGATCAGGGCGAATTCCCTTCCCGCCGAAGCGTCCATGGCAACGGCCTGAAAGGGCCGCCGCTGAAGGATCGCCTTGACGAGGCCGGTCAGAACCGATTTCGGGCCGACCTCTACGAAGGTGTGAAACCCGTCGCGGTAGAGGGCCTCGATGGCGCCCACAAAGTCCACCGGGGTGACGAGCTGGGTGCCCAGAAGGGTCCGCGCCGTGGCGCTGTCCGCGGGGTAGGGGCGGCCGGAGCTGTTGGCATAGACCGGGACGGCGCTGTCGCTGAAATCGACCTGCGCCAATGTTGCGGCAAAAGGCGCCTGGGCGCTTTGCACCAGCGTGCTGTGAAAGGCGGCCGCAACCGGCAGGCGGCGGGTTTTGAGACCCCGGTTTTCGCAGGCCCGTTCGGCTCTGGCGATGGCCTCGGCAGGGCCGGAAATGACCCCCTGTTCGGGGCTGTTGCGGTTGGCCAGCACCAGGCAGGGGTCCAGTTCTTTCAGCAGCTCGCTGATGTCTGCAAGCGGTGCTTTGACCGCCAGCATGGCGCCGTTGGACCGGCGGGAGGCTTCGCCGTCGCGGCTCACGGCAGCCGCCATGGCCTTGCCGCGGGCGACCGACAGGGCCAGAAAGTCACTGCCCGAGAGGCGGCCGGCGGCATGCAGGGCTGTCAGCTCGCCGTAGCTGTGTCCGCAGGCGGCCTGCGGTCGGACCCCGAATCGATCCAGGACCGCCAGCATGGCCTGACTGACGGCTCCGATGGCCGGCTGCGCCTTGTCGGTTTGGCGCAGGGCTTCTTCCTGGGCGGCCCTTTCCTGATCGTTGCGGGCGGGGCAGGGGAACACCAGCGCGCTCAGCCTGGGGGAGGCGCCCCAGACCTCGTCGGCCGTTTCGAAGGCCGCCAGCGCTTCAGGGAAAAAACAGGCCAGGTCCCGCCCCATCCCGACGTACTGGCTGCCCTGACCCGGGAAGAGAAATGCCGCTTTTTCGGCCGGTGCGCCGCACCCGTAAAAAACATTTGCGTGTCGCCAGGAGTGGTCGCAACCATTTTTGGCCAGTAGTTTTGCGGCGTGATTCAAGGTACTGGCAAAGGCCGTCGCCGCCTGGGCGCTGGTCGCCGCCGCCGGCCGCCGGACGGTCAGCACCAGCCGGTGGGCATCCTGCCGGGAAAAAGAGCGGCGGCTGGCATCCGCCAGGCGCGCGATTTCAGTCAGCGGCGGCGGTGTCTGAAAAGCGGCGGCGGTTTCGCGCACCCGCGACCGGAGGGTTTCGGCGGCCGGTGCCGAAAAGGCGATGATCTCCACCGAACCGTCCCAGGCCACGGCGGTTTTCTGCGGGCTGTGCTCCTCGAGGACCAGGTGGAAATTGCTGCCGCCAAAGCCGAAAGCGCTGACCCCGGCGCGGCGGGGATGGGCTTGGGACGAAACCCAGGGCCGGGTTTCGGTGTTGAGGCGAAAGGGGCTTGCGCCAATGTTGAGATCCGGGTCGGGTGCGTCGACCTTCAGCGTTTTGGGGAGCACCTTGTGGTGCAGGGCCAGGGCCGTTTTGATCAGTCCGGCCGCCCCGGCGGCCGCCTTGGTGTGGCCGATATTGGATTTGACCGACCCCAGGGCACAGGGGCTGGGGCGGGGGCCGGCCTCGTCGAAAACGCTGCACAGCGCGCTGAATTCCACCCGGTCGCCGACACGCGTGCCGGTACCGTGGGCTTCCACCAGGCCGACCGTGCAGGGTTCAAAACCGGCATCGTGGTAGGCCTTGCGCAGGGCTTTGGCCTGGCCTTCCGGTCGTGGAGCGTAGATGCTTTGGGACTTGCCGTCGCTCGAGGAGCCGATCCCTCGGATCACCGCCAGGATCGTATCGCCGTCGGCTTCCGCGTCGGCCAAGCGCTTGAGCAGGAGCAGACCGACCCCTTCGCCGAGAACCGTACCGTCGGCCGCCGCTGCGAACGGGCGGGCATCCCCGGTCCTGGAGAGGGTGTGGGTGCGGGCGAAGCACATGTGCATGAAGATATCGTTGAGGGTGTCGACCCCGCCGCTGATCGCCATGTCGCAGCGCCGCGACTCGAGCTCCATGACGGCCAGATGGACGGCGCTCATGGAACTGGCGCAGGCGGCGTCCACCACGCAATTGGTGCCCCCCAGGTTGAGGCGGTTGCAGATGCGGCCGGCAACGACGTTGCCGAGCAGGCCCGGGAAGGAATTCTCCTGCCAGGGAACGTAGGCGTCCGCCATGCGATCGAGCGCGGCTTGCAGCGTTTCCGGCGGGAGGCCGGCGGCCTCCAGGGCTTTGCGCCAGGCGGGGTAGCCGAGCCGGGCGCCCAGGGGGATCACCAGTTCCTGGGTGCCCGTAACCCCGAGGATCACGCTGGTGCGATCCCGGTCGAAATCGCGCGCCTCTCCGTAGCCGGCAGTTTCCAGCAGGCGTTTGGCGGCCAAAAGGCCTAAAAGTTGGGACGTGTCGGTGGCCGGCAGGGCCGATGGCGGAATCCCGAATTCGGCGGGGTCGAAGGGCACCGGTTCCAGGAACCCGCCGCGCTTGCAGTACACGTGGTCCGCTTTTTGGGGGTCGGGGTCGTAGTAGTCCCGGGGCGACCAGTGGGAATCGGGAATTTCCGAAATAGCGTCTACCCCGTGATAGAGCAGGTGCCAGTATTCCCGGAGTCCCGGCGCTTTGGGGAAAAATCCTGCGGCGCCGATAATGGCGATGGCCGTTTGGCTGGGCTTGTTTGCAGTCATGGTAAAATTTACGCTATGGCTTCATGCGGCCGAGGCGGCATGACCGTATAAGGGTTGCAGGGAGTCGAAAATTTCCCGTGTCCGAAAGTGTTGGAAAAAGGCTTCCGCCCGACAGACAGTAGCTTCAAGGGGCTTTTTCCGCACCGCAGCGTGCTGCGATTTCATTCAGGGGCAGGGGCGGGCAATGGGCCATTGCAGCGGGCAGAGCGGCCCCTTGGTACTGCAGCCAGTTG
>JAABRJ010000272.1 GCA_011390985.1 Desulfobacteraceae bacterium | reverse complement strand
CTGTCGCTGGGCATCCTGGGTCCCAACGAGCGCGAGTACCTTGGCGAGGACCTCAAGGAGGTGAACGTCTTTCACCCGGAATCCGCCGCTTAGCGCCCCTTCCATTAGGCGCCCTTGCGAGGGCGGGACGCAGGACATGAACCAACCACCACCCCCGGCTGATGCGGTGACGCATCAGCCGGGGTTTTTTGCGGAAAAGACCGCGCGCCGTCGCGGTCTTGCGGGGCTTGGGGCGGCAGGCGCAAAGGGGACAAAAAAGCGCGGGCGGGGTCGCTTGCCTGCCCCGCCCGCGCCGCTACCTGCTTGGGGTGCCGCCGCTACGCGGCTTTTGAGAGTCTGACCGCGCAGACCTTGAACTCGGGAATCCCGGAGATGGGGTCCAGGGCCGCGTTGGTGAGCGTGTTGGCCGCGGCCTGGGCATAGTGGAAGGGAATAAAGACCGTTCCGGGCACGGCTTTGGCCGAGATCTGCACCCGCGCCTGGATGCTGCCCCGGCGCGAGGCGATGGTGGCCATGGCCCCCTCGTCGAGCCCGTGGGCGATGGCGTCCTGTCGGGCGATTTCAACGAAGCTCTCCGGCGCCCGGTCCATCAGGCCTTCGGATTTCATTGTCATGGTGCCGGTGTGGTAATGGTAGAGCACCCGGCCGGTGGTCAGGTAAAGGGGGTACTCGGCGTCCACCGCCTCAGCCGGCGGGATGAAGGCGATGGCGTTGAAAACGCCTTTGCCCGAGGAAAACTGGCCGATGTGCAGGATTGGGGTGCCCGGGTGCTCGGGGTTCGGGCAAGGCCAGTGGAGGCCCTGGTGTTCGATTCGCGGGTAGCTGATGCCCGCGTAGGAGGGGGTCACGGTTGCAATTTCGGCCATGATGGCCTCGCTGCTCTCATAGGCCATCGGATATCCCATGCGGGTTGCCAGGTCGCAGATGATCTGCCAGTCCTGGCGCGCCTGCCCCGGCGCATCCACGGCCTTGCGCACGCGCTGGACGCGCCGCTCGGTGTTGGAGAAGGTGCCGTCCTTCTCGGCGAAGCAGGCCGCCGGCAGCACCACGTCGGCGATGCGGGCGGTCTCGGTCAGAAAGATGTCCTGGACCACGAGAAACTCCAGGTGCTCAAAGCTCTGCTGGGCATGGTTGAGGTCCGGGTCCGAGACCAGCGGGTTTTCGCCGATGATGTAAAGGGCCTTCACCTCCCCGCTGTGGGCCTTGGGGATCATGGCGGTGACTTGCAACCCGGGTTTGTCCGGCAGGCCGGTCACCCCCCAGGCGGCTGCCATACGCTCCCGCAGTTGCGGGTCGGCTACTTTCTGGTAGCCGCTGAAAACATCGGGCAGGCCACCCATGTCGCAGGCGCCCTGGACGTTGTTCTGGCCGCGCAGGGGGTTGACCCCGCCACCGGCGATGCCCACGTTGCCGCACAGCATGGCCAGGTTGGCCAGGGATTTGACGTTGTCGGTGCCGGTGGTGTGCTGGGTGATGCCCATGCAGTAAACGATGCTGCCGGCCTTGGCCTCGGCATACATCCGGGCGGCGTCCACCAGTTGTTTGGCCGGGATGCCGGTGATTTCCGCGACGCGCTCGGGGGTGTAGTCGGCGACGGCCTTTTTGAGTTCCTCGAATCCCACCGTGCGGCTTTCGATGTATTCCCTGGCGTAGCGCTCCTCGCGGATGATGACGTTCATCATGCCGTTGATCCAGGCGACGTCGGTGCCCAGGTTGGGCCGCAGCCACTGATGGGCGAAGCTGGCGATTTTGACGCGGCGGGGGTCCACCACGATCAGCTTGGTGCCCTTGAAGGACACCGCACGTTTGATGAAGGCCGAGATCACCGGGTGATTTTCAGTCGTATTGGACCCGGTGACCAGGATGAGATCGGCTTTTTCGATGCAGCCGATGGTGTTGGTCATTGCGCCACTTCCGAAAGCTGCGGCCAGACCGGCCACGGTTGAGGAGTGTCAGAGGCGGGCGCAGTGATCGATGTTGTTCGTTTTGAGCACCGCCCGGGTAAACTTGCTGGCCAGGTAATTCTCCTCGTTGGTGACCCGCGCGGAGGTCAGGACACCGATGCTGTCGGGGCCGTGGTCGGTTTTGATCTTGCCCAGCCGGGCGGCCACCAGATCCAGGGCCTCGTCCCAGGAGGCTTCCCGGAACTGACCGTTTTCCTTGATCAGTGGGGTCTTGAGGCGTTCGGGGGAGTTGACGAAGTCGTATCCAAAGCGGCCCTTGACGCACAGGCTGCCATAGTTCGGGGCGACCCCCTCGACGCCGCTGACCTTGACCACGCGGTTGTCCTTGACGTGCAAGTTGAGCTGGCAGCCGACGCCGCAATAGCTGCAGGTGGTGCGCACCTGCTCAGTTTCCCACTGGCGCACCCGGTAGCGCACATCCTTTTCCACCAACGCGCCCACGGGGCAGACCTGGACGCACTCGCCGCAGAAAACGCAATCGGAATCCCTTAGGGGCCGGTCGCCGGCGGCCACGATTTTGGTGAACGCGCCTTTGTAGCCGAAATTGATGGCGTTGTTGACCTGTATTTCGTTGCAGGCCTGAACGCAGCGGCCGCACTGGATACAGCGCGCGAAATCGCGGACGATGAAGGGGTTGACGGTTTCCATCGGGTAGGGGGAAGGGCTTCGGGGGAAGGCGTGGCCGTCGACCTGGTAGCGGTAGGCCAGGTCCTGCAGACGGCAGTCGCCCCATACCGGGCAAAGCTCGCCGCTCTGGTCGTCCTGCTGAACGCCCATCTGGAAGTGGGTCCAGTCCCGGCCGTCGGAGCCCCGCACGGCGCAGTTGTGATTGCCGGAGGCCAGCATCATTTGCAGGATCAGGCGTCGGGCGGCGACCACCTGGGGAGACTCGGTCTGCACCAGCATGCCGGCGGTGGCTGGCGTGGCGCAGGCCGGCAGGAGTTTGTCGGCGCCCCTGACCTCCACCACGCAGATCCGGCAGACCCCGGTGGGTGTCGCCCCTTTCAGATGGCAGAGGGTCGGAATGTCGATGCTCTGGCGTTTGGCGATGTCCAGAATGGTCTCGCCGGGCTCGAAGGTGAACGCATTCCCATTGATCGTGATCGTGTTGGGTTCGCTCATAACAGCAACTTCTCCTTAAAGGGGTTAAGGAGCCGCGCAAAACGGCATACGTAGGCTTCCGGGGTGAGTTTCTTCACCTCGTTTTCTTATCGGAACGGCGGCCTTTTGTCAATCCGGGAATCGTGGTGCGCCGCGGACGGCGGCTGATTTCGTAGCGGCGGGTGAGCAGCACGCCGATCAGGCTGCCCAGGAAATCCGCGGCCAGATCTCTGACGTCGGCCGTTCGGCCGGGGACGAAAGTCTGGTGCAGCTCGTCGCTGAGCCCGTAGAGGGTCGCCATCCCGATGGCGAGAACCGCGGCCAAACCGAAAAACCGCGCGGGCAGGGTGAGTTTCAGGGCGCGGTAGAAGAGCGCCCCCATCACCGCGTAGGCCAGGCCGTGGAGCAGTTTGTCCTGGTGGGCAAAGGCGTTCATGCCGGGCAGGGATGCGCGCGAAGAGGCGATGAAGATCAGCAGACAGTGCACCCCCGGCGGCAACCAGGCGCTCAGCAGCTGTGAGGTACGGGGGGTCACGTTGGGCCGCAGGTTTCCGAAAAAGGCCGGGGCCGCAACCCAGTCGGCGGCGGCCCCGGCGGGTGGTCAGGGCTGTTGGGCAGGCGGCGGGCCGAAGATGTCCAGATCCAGCCGGCGCTTGCGGATGTGGTCGAGAACTTTTTCGAAGAAGGCCGCGCGGGCCAGCCCGTAGTGCACCTGCCCGTCGAGGGTCCGCACGGCAATTGTCCCGGCGGCCTT
>JAABRJ010000271.1 GCA_011390985.1 Desulfobacteraceae bacterium | reverse complement strand
TATGCTGATCGCCGCCGCCCTGGCCGCCGGCGGCAGTCGCCTGAAAAACCCGCTGCACAGCGAGGACACCACCCTGACCGCCCGCGCCCTTGGCCAGCTGGGTGCGGCAATCGCAACCGAGGCCGACGGCACATTCGTGGTCACGGGGACCGGGGGCCGGCTGAGCGCCTGCCGCGAGCCCCTGTATCTCGGCAACTCAGGCACCTCCATGCGGCTTTTGACCGCCGTCGCGGCCCTGGGCCGCGGACCGTACCGCCTCACCGGAACCGAACGGATGGGCAGCCGACCGATCGCCGAACTGGTCCACGGCCTGGTCCAGATCGGCGTCCCGGTGCAAACCCTCGAAAAAAACGGCTGCCCGCCCCTGACCGTCACCGGCGGCAGCGTGCGGGGCGGAAAGCTGTCCCTCGACTGCCGCCTGAGCAGCCAGTACCTTTCGGCCCTGCTGCTGATAGCGCCTTACACCGTAGAAGGGCTGGACATCGCCATCACCGCCGGCCCGGTCTCGCGCCCCTACATCGACATGACCGTGGCCACCATGGAAACTTTTGGGGTAGCGGTCAAGCGGGACGGCTACCTGCGCTTCCGGGTCGATGGCGGCCAGTGCTACCGTGCGGGTCGTTACCGGGTGGAGGCGGATGCCTCCCAGGCGGGCTACTTCTGGGCGGCGGCGGCGCTCACGGGCACCACGATCACCGTCCGGGGCACCGCCAGGAGTTCGCTGCAGGGCGACAGCCGCTTCATCGAGCTGCTGGCGGCCATGGGCTGCCGCGTGGCGGCCGGCGCGGACGGCATTGCTGTCAGCGGCGGCCCGCTTTGCGCCATCTCGGCCGATATGGGCGACATGCCCGACATGGTGCCCACGCTTGCGGTGGTGGCGGCCTTTGCCCGCGGCACGACCACCATTCACAACGTCGCGCACCTCAAGGCCAAGGAAAGTGACCGCATCGCCGCCGTGGTGCGCGAACTCAACCGGATGGGAGTTGCAGCCCAGGCACGGGAGGACGGCATGGCGGTCACCGGCGGCCAGCCGGCCGGTGCCGTGATCGAGACCTATGACGACCACCGCATCGCCATGAGTTTTGCCCTGGCCGGTTTGAAAACCCCCGGGGTGGTGATTCGGGACCCCGGCTGCGTGAAAAAATCTTTTCCCGACTTCTGGCAGGTTTTCGAGACGCTCTTCGCGGCCTGAGCGGTATGGCCCCCCGGTTCAACACGAAATCACTGCCCGCAGCATTTTTTAAATTTTTTACCGCTCCCGCACGGACAGGGGTCATTGCGGCCCACCTTCTGGGCCTTGCGCTGCACCGGTTTCTTGGGGGCGGCGGCATCGCCGTGGGAGAGAACCATGGCCTGCGGTTTGGGCTTGTGCATGTCCTGGATTTTTTCGGGCTCGGCAATCTGAACCCGGAACAGCATCCCAAGGGTCTCCTCCTTGACCCGCGCGATCATCTCGTTGAACATTTCAAACCCTTCTTTTTTGTAGACGATCAACGGGTTCTGCTGGGCATAGCCCCGCAGGCCGATCCCCTCCTTGAGGTGGTCCATGCTGAGCAGGTGATCCTTCCAGAGATTGTCCACCACCTGAAGCATCACAATCCGCTCCAGGTGCCGGAAGTCCGCCGCCCCGATGGCCGCCTCCTTCGCGTTGTATATCCGAAGACTTTCTTCGGCGATCAGCTCGGAGAGCCCCTCGGCCGTCAACCCGTCAAGGGTGTCGGCCGCGAACTCCGGCAGGTTGAAATTGAACTGCTGGAAGACCGCGGCGCGCAGCCCGTTGAAATCCCAGTCCTCGGGCAGCTTGTGCTCATCGGCAAAGAGGTGGGCGATGGCCTCGGCCTTTTCATAGATCATCTCCTCGATGTCGCCTTTGAGGTCCTCGCCCCGCAGGGCCTCGCGGCGCTGCTGGTAGATGACTTCGCGCTGCTGGTTCATGACGTCGTCGTATTCCAGCAGCTGTTTGCGGATTTCAAAGTTGTGCCCCTCGACCTTGGCCTGGGCGCTTTCAATGGAGCGCGTGATCAGGGCGTTTTCGATCGGCTCGCCGTCTTCCATCCCGAGCTTTTCCATGATCCCGGTAATCCGCTCGCCGCCGAAGATCCGCAGCAGGTCGTCTTCCAGCGCCAGGTAAAAGCGCGAGGAGCCCGGGTCCCCCTGCCGGCCCGCCCGGCCGCGCAGCTGGTTGTCGATGCGGCGGCTTTCGTGGCGCTCGGTGCCGATGATGTGCAGCCCGCCCAGTTCGACGACCCCTTCGCCTAGCACGATGTCGGTCCCGCGGCCGGCCATGTTGGTGGAGATCGTCACCGCCCCGCGCTGCCCGGCCTGGGCGACGATCTCGGCCTCGCCCTCGTGGTTCTTGGCGTTCAGCACGGTGTGGGGGATGCCGCGTTTCTTGAGCTTTTGGCTGAGGTCCTCGGAAACGTCGATGGAAATGGTGCCCACCAGGGTGGGCTGCCCTTTTTTGTGCAGTTCGTCGATCTCTTCGATGACCGCTTCGAATTTCTCGCGCTTGGTCTTGTAGATCATGTCCGAATAATCTTTGCGGATCATGGGCTGGTTGGTGGGGATGACGCTGACATCGAGGTTGTAGATCTTTTTGAACTCGGCGGCCTCGGTGTCGGCCGTTCCGGTCATGCCGGCCAGCTTGGCGTACATCCGGAAGTAGTTCTGAAAGGTGACGGTTGCCAGGGTCTGGTTTTCGTTTTCGATCCTGACGTTTTCCTTCGCTTCCAGCGCCTGGTGCAAGCCTTCGCTGTAGCGGCGGCCCGGCATGAGGCGCCCGGTAAACTCATCGACGATGATCACCTCGCCGTTTTTGACGATATAGTCCACGTCGCGCTTGAAAAGACTGTGGGCCTTGAGGGCCTGGTTGATGTGGTGCAGCAGTTCGATGTTCTTGGGGTCGTAGAGGTTGTCCACCTGCAGGAGCTTTTCGGCCTTGGCGACACCCTCCTCGTTCATGGTCGAGGACCGCGCCTTTTCGTCGATGGTGTAGTCCTTTTCTCTCACCAGGCGCGGGATGATGGCGTTGACATCGTAATACAGGCTGGTGGATTTTTCGGCCGGCCCGGAGATGATCAGCGGCGTTCGGGCTTCGTCGATCAGGATGCTGTCCACCTCGTCGACGATGGCATAGTTGAGCTCGGGCTGCACCACGGTCTCGATGGCGAACTTCATGTTGTCCCGCAGGTAATCGAAGCCGAACTCGTTGTTGGTGCCGTAAGTGATATCGGCACTGTAGGCCACCTTGCGTTCGGGGTCGGTCAGGCCGTGCAGAATGGTGCCCACGGAAAGCCCTAAAAACCGATAGACCTGCCCCATCCACTCGGTGTCCCGGCGGGCCAGGTAGTCGTTGACCGTGACCACGTGGACCCCTTTGGCGCTCAGGGCGTTGAGGTAGGCCGGCAGGGTGGCGACCAGGGTTTTGCCTTCACCGGTCTTCATTTCGGCGATCCGGCCCTGGTGCAGGACCATGCCGCCGATCAGCTGAACATCGAAGTGCCGCATTTTCAGCACCCGCCGCGAGGCCTCGCGGACCGTTGCAAAGGCTTCCGGAAGCAGGTCCTCAATGGTTTCGCCGCGTTGCAATCGTTCCCGGAACAGCTGCGTCTGCTGGCGCAACTGGTCGTCGGCCAATTTCTGAAGGTCGGGCTCGAGCGAATTGATATGCGCGACGAGAGGGTCCAGTTTTTTGAGTTCACGGTCATTTTTGCTGCCAAAAAGCTTGGTTAAGAAATTGATCAGCATATATCTCTTTTTCCTTCTGCGGGCTGCCCCGCCAATTTTCCACTTGGCTCATGATAGAACGATTCGGGCGAATTAAAAGGCGCAACCGCC
>JAABRJ010000270.1 GCA_011390985.1 Desulfobacteraceae bacterium | reverse complement strand
ACGAAGCGGTTCAGGGCTGTTTCGGACAGCAGGTGGAGCTTGCGGGCGAAGCCCGCCAGATAGGGTTCGGCCAGCCGGAAGGTCGTGCGCACCACGCGCCGCAGCTGCTGAAGCTGCCAGCGCCTTTTTTCCGGAGCCAGCGCCTGAAGGGCCTTGGGCAGGGCGATGGCGAAGCGCTGGCACTCGCCGTAGGTCAGCTCCTGGGAAAAGGTGTCCCGCAGGAGGCCGAGATAGACGTCCGCGGTCTCGCGGTCGGCAGCCGCAAGCAGCCGCGCCAGCCCTTCCAGGGGGCCTTTGAGGGTGAACGGGCCCTGGGCCAGCATGATCCCCACGGTGGTCAGAAAACGGTCCTGGAAACCCGGGTCCCCCACGGCCAGCACCCGTGCCAGATGCTCGGCCAGGATCGTCCCGACCGCGGGGCCCTTCTGGCCAAATTCCGTCACCAGCCGGTGGTATTCGGCCACCTGGCCCGGTGGCGCTGCCGCACGGATCAGGCGGCAGTAACCCAATCCGATAGTCCGGCCGAGGGCGGTTTCATGGCTCAGGCCCCAGATGACATCGGCCAGCAGCCATTCGGCGGTCGCAGCGGCGATTGGGCCCGGAAAGCCTTCCAAAGCGGCGGTCAGTTGGCGGGCGGTCTCTGGGTCGGCCAGGGCCAGCCGGCGGCAGAGGGCATCCGCGGTGGTGGTCATGGCTGGGGGTGTCGGCTGGCGGACATCAGAAAATGTCCTCGATGAGGTCGTTGAGGGTCTCCTGCAGGCTGTCGTCGTCGGTCAGCGGCAGGCAGATGGCGCTGCGGCAGGCCTGCTGCACGGAAACCCCCCGGCGCATCAGCTGCGCCGCGTAGATCAGCAGCCGCGTGCTGGCGCCTTCGGTCAGGCCCTGCTCGCGGATGTTGCGGATCTTGGCGGCCAGGGCGACCAGCTTGAAGGCCGTCGCAAGCTCGACGGCACCCTCGCGCGCCACGATCTCGGCCTCCTTGGCGGCCGCGGGGTAGTCGAAATCAAGCGCCACAAACCGCTGGCGGGTGCTCTGCTTGAGGTCCTTGAGCACCGACTGGTAACCGGGGTTGTAAGAGAGCACCAGGAGAAAGTCGGGATGCGCCCGCAGGATCTCGCCCTTCTTGTCGATCGCCAGGGTCCGGCGGTTGTCGCTCAGCGGGTGAATGACGACGGTGGTGTCCTTGCGGGCTTCGACGATCTCGTCCAGATAGCAGATCGCCCCGATCCGCACCGCCAGGGTCAGGGGACCGTCGACCCAGATCGTTTCGTCGTTTTTGAGCAGGTAGCGGCCGATCAGGTCCGAGGCAAACAGGTCCTCGTGGCAGGCCACGGTGATCAACGGCCGCGCCAGCCGATAGGCCATGAACTCCACGAAGCGGGTCTTGCCGCAGCCGGTGGGTCCCTTCAGGATCACGGGCAGGCGCGCGTCATAGGCCGCCTCGAACAACTGGATCTCGTTGCCGGCGGGAAGGTAGTAGGGTTCGGTCTGAATCCGAAACCGGGTCGCCGCCGCTTGGGGGGACGCTGTCATGGCCGCAAACCTCCGCTGGGAAAAACAAGATTGCCGCCCGGCCCGCAGGCCGGCAGCGGCGCAAAAGGTTTTTATCGCAACGCCCCCCGGGGAAGTCAAGGGGTTTCCGCCTCCTGAAACCCTGATGGAAACAATGAAAACAAACGGAAATTGGTTTGTTGGAAAAATTTTGGGCACGGGCTGGCTTCTTTTCGAGGGCAAAGGGCAAAAGCTATGGCCACACAATTTGGATAGAAACGCGTTATTTCGATTCCGTCCTTCCTGTACGCGGTTAATGGTTGACAAATCGCTCCGGAATATTTCTACTAATCGGAAAAACAATTCATCCCTTAACGGCTTGATTCGTTGCGGTGACGGCAATGAAAGCTGCTGCGCATGAAAAACCCGGAAAAGTCGAAACCCGCCTTTCAATCGCCTTGATGGCCATTTTAGTGATCGTGGGAAGCGGGGTCTTCCTGCACCAATTTCAGATCAATCCGGCAGTTCTCGCGCTCCGGCCGGAAGCCTACCAGCACGCCCTGGCGCCGGAATCGGATCGGCCCGGGTTGATCGACGCCACGGCGTCCGGTCTCACCCCCTTTTCTGCGCCGCAAAGCTTCGGCCCGGACACGCTGTACGAAAAAATAAACGGCCGCGCGGACCTCTACCTCACGTCCGGGTTCGCGTCCCTGGACACCCAGCGGTTCAGCATGGATGAAGCTGCCGGGGCCTGGGTGGAGGTGTTCGTTTACGACATGGCCACGCCGGCAAATGCCTTTTCCGTTTTCAGCATGCAGCGCCGGGAAGGATCGCGGACCGACGACACGCTCCCCAATGCCTACCGCACGGAAAACGCCCTGTTCATGACCCACGGGAACTTCTACCTGGAGTTGATCGGCACGGACGCCTCCCAGGGCCTGCAGCAGGCCATGGGAGATCTGGCCCGGCTTTTTGTGGCATCTCACGGCGGGGCGGCCGGGGTGCCTGCGCCCGGTGCCGACCTGTTTCCCAGTGCAGGTTTCGAGCCCGACAGCCTTCAACTGATTACCGCCAACGCCTTCGGATACGAGCAGTTGGATCAGATCTTTACCGCGGAATACCTGATCGACGGTGCCCGGTTGACCGCCTTTATCTCCCAACGGCCAACCAGTGACGCCGCATCCGCACTGGCGCTTGAATACCGGCAAACATTGGTATCCTATGGTGCCGTCATCGTTGACGGCCCGCCACCCGTCGAGGGCGCGAGCGTGCTGCAGTTTTTCGACACCTATGAAATCGTCTTCAGCCAAGGCCGCTATCTGGCAGGTGTTCACGAAGCCGGCAGCCTGGAGGCGGCCAGCGAACTGGCCAGGAGACTGGCCGGGCACCTGGAAGGCGAGGAACTGAAGCGGTGACCGTCACCGAAGGCGGACCCCTCCGCTTTTCGTTCAGCGGTGAACCTTCGATGTCGGGCGCCGAACCTTCAACCCCATAATCCCGGGCCCCGGCGCCCAAAGGGGAATGTTGCATGACGGCTGATCCCACCCTGAACCGACGTGAATTTCTGACCCGCTGCACCCGGGCGGGGCTGTCGGTGGCTGCTGCCGCTACCCTGGGGATTGGTTTTTATGATGGCAAGGGTCCCGATGGCGTTTCCGATGGCGGCCCGGCGGTGCAGATCCCCGATTTTTCCTTGGCCGCACTGCAGGGCAAGATCTGCATCGCCCGCGGAACGGACCGGGCGGCAACCGTCCGGCAGGCCTTTGCGGCCCTGGGGGGCATGAGCGCATTCGTCAAACCCGGCGAACGCGTGCTTCTCAAGGTCAACGCCGCCTTCGCCGCACCGCCGAGCCTGGGTGCCACCTCCCACCCGGATCTGGTGGCGGCCGTGGTGCGACTGTGCCTCGAGGCCGGCGCGTCGCGTGTAACCGTAACCGACAACCCCATCAATGACCCGGCCTCCTGCTTCGCGCTCACCGGAATCGATGCGGCGGCCCGCCAGGCCGGTGCCGAGGTGGTCTTGCCCCGCGACTCCTTGTTTGAGCGCTTCAGCGTGGACGGCGGACGCCTGATCCGGGACTGGCCGGTT
>JAABRJ010000269.1 GCA_011390985.1 Desulfobacteraceae bacterium | reverse complement strand
GCCGGTTCTCTACGCCCCCCTGGCGCGAGCGGACCGCATCATCGGCCTGGCCCCGGTTAAAGATCACCACCGCAGCGGCGCCTCCATGACCCTGAAAAACTGGTACGGTCTGCTGGGCGGGCGGCGCAACATCTTTCACCAGGACGTCCACACCCTCATTCAGGAGCTGGCCATGATGATCAGACCCACGGTGGTTGTGCTGGACGGCATCCAGTCCATGATGACCAACGGGCCCACCGGGGGGTCTCTGTCGGAT